>JAPPPA010000094.1 GCA_028817755.1 Gammaproteobacteria bacterium
GGTCTAAGGTATCAGCTTGCGCAGCACCTACTAGGCGGCGCAGGTGAATGATGCCGACGATTTCGTCTAGCGATTCTTTGTAAACCAATAAGCGTGTGTGCTGCGCGCTATTAATTTGGCGCAGCAGGGTATCCATGTCGTCATTGAGGTCGAGTCCGACAATTTCACCTCGGGGCACCATGATGTCTTCCACGGTGATTTTATTGAGGTCGAGAATATTGATCAGCATGGACTGATATTTAGTCGGCGCCATGGCGCCTGCTTCTGTCACCACGGTGCGCAACTCTTCCCGGCTTAGCGCTTGCAGTGATGAGCCATCCGGTTTGGCGCCGAGCAGGCGTAACAAGTTATTACTAATAACGTTGATTACCCAAACAAAAGGCAGCGCTGGTTTTTGTAGTAGCCAGTAGACCCAGGCGGCAGGGAAGGCGATGCGCTCAGCATGTAGTGCGGCCATGGTCTTGGGTGTTACTTCGGCAAAAATTAGAACCACTAGCGTAAAAATAGCGCCCGCAATAGCGATGGCACTATTGCCATAGAGATCGAGAGCAATCAGCGTTACTAACTGCGCAGCCAGAATATTTACAAGGTTGTTGCCGAGTAAGATCAGGCCGATTAAACGGTCTGGCCGCTGTAATAACTCTTCAGCTAATTTAGCGGATCGATGGCCTTGTTCCGCTAAGTGACGAAGGCGATAGCGGTTCAGCGTCATTAGGGCGGTTTCTGAGCTTGAGAAAAAGCCGGAAAGCCCGATTAAAACGACAAGGGCGACAAAAAGCCAAGTTATAGAAATATCTTCCAAAGTAGCGTTGCGGCGTCCCGCTTATAAGTGAATTAAGCTGATTTTAAAGGTATCTGTGACGTTGGCTAGTGCTTAACTAAGACAAAGCCAATTGTTGTAATTCAGGTCCGGCCTTAGCAGTGACTTTAATCACGCTGCCTTGGGTGTACCAGTCGCCCAATACCCAGCGTTGTGCTGTGCCCATGTTTGTATCGTATTGGTGCTGGCCCGGGCGGTGGGTATGACCATGAATCATTTGTGAGACTGTATAGCGGTTGAACCAGTGCCGCACTTCATCATGGTTTACATCCATGATGTCACCTTGTTTTTGGGCTTGGGCGCGTTTACTTGCTTCGCGCATATTGCGCGCGATTTCACGTTTCTTGCGATCCGGAATAAGGTTTAACGCCAGCCATTGGACGGCACGGTTAGTCGCAATTTTGCGATACCGCTGATAGTTAACGTCGTCTGTGCAGAGTAAATCACCGTGGGTGATTAAGGTGGGCGTGCCGTATAGGTCCACCACCTGCGGGTCATTTAAAAGCGTCACCCGACTAGCCTTGGCAAAAGCTTCTCCCAGTAGAAAGTCTCGGTTGCCACGTAAGACAAACAGAGTCGTTGTTTGGCTTAGCGCACGAAAGCACGCTATTACATCTTCGTAGTCGCCTAAGGAGACTTTGTCACCCAGCCAAACTTCAAATAAATCACCCAACAAATAAACGGCATCGGCCTTGGGGCCGTGCTCGTTTAAGTAGTCGATAAAAAGCTGGGTAATCTCCGGCCGAGACGGGTCTAGGTGCATGTCCGAAGCGAACAGCACATAGCTCTCAGCCGTATTTTGAGTGGTATTAGCGTTTATTTGAGAACTCGTACGCTGTTAATAACAACAGTTTCGCGGGGAGCATCGCGGCGGAATGGGCCAGCAGGGCCGGTTGGAACTGCACGAATTTTATCAGCAACGTCCATGCCTTTTACAACCGTGCCAAATACGGCATAGCCCCAGCCATTTGAGTTCTTGCTCTTAAAGTTTAGAAAGTCGTTATCAACCACGTTGATAAAGAACTGCGAAGTCGCTGAGTGCGGGGCGCTGGTGCGAGCCATAGCAATGGTGCCGCGCTTATTCCCTAAGCCGTTGTCGGCTTCATTTTGAACGGGTGCTTTGGTTTTTTTCTGACGCATGTCTTCAGTAAAACCACCGCCTTGGATCATAAAATTGCTAATAACACGGTGAAACACGGTGCCGTCGTAGTGCTTGTCTTCCACATAGCCGAGGAAGTTAGCCACTGTTTTAGGTGCTTTGTCTTCGGCTAGTTCAATGTGAATGTCGCCCATGTTAGTGCTCATCACAACGGTAGGGTTGCCTGCTAGGGCGAAGCCGCTGCTAACGAGCAGGGCAATAGAAAAACAAAACTTAAGGATTGGTGTTACAAACGGCATATCGGTAATCTCAGTGGAATGGGGAAAGCCTAATTCTTAGGCTTTAAGAACTCAATAGGTTTTTGACCGGCGCGCTGCGGTAGAATTCCACGATAAATATGATTTACGTCATGTGCGTCTAGTCTGGCAATGAGTGGGACAAATAAATGTTGCGATTCATAAAGTTACTGCTGGTTCTTTTTGTGGTGTTAGTGGCTGCGAGCTTCACCTTGTTGAACGATCAAAACGTGGTGCTGAACTATTACCTTGCGGAACGTGAATTGCCGCTGGCATGGGTAATTTTCTTTTCGCTTTCTGCTGGTTGGTTGCTTGGGCTTATTTCTGTTGCGGGCTGGATTATCGGTTTGCGCTGGCGTTTACGTGAAGCCGAAAGAAAAGCCGAACTGGCTGAAACCGAAGTCCGCAATTTGCGTCGTATGCCTTTGAGCGACAGCTTCTAAAGGCGGACTGTTTGGACCCAATTACCCTCGTATTTATTTTATTACCGGTCGCCGCCGCATCTGGTTGGTGGATGGCCCGGCGTGGAGAGCGCAAACCACAGCCTAAAAAAGCCGGTGGTTTAGGGCGCGAATATATTCGCGGCTTGGACTTCCTGATTAATGATCAAACCGATAAAGCACTTGAAGTGTTTACACGGTTGGTTGAGGTTGACCAAGATACGATTGAGACCCACCTTTCACTGGGTGCGCTATTTCGCCGTCGTGGCGAAGTAGATCGCGCACTACGCGTTCACCAGAACCTGATTGCACGCCCCAATTTACCGCGTGCAGTGCACCAGCGCGCGTTGCTTGAACTAGCGCGTGATTATCTTGCAGCAGGCGTATTGGACCGGGCAGAAGAGCTGTTTCGTGAATTAGTGGATCAAAATGCTTATGTGGTGGAGAGCCTGCGTAAGTTGATCCGTATTTACGAACAGCAAAGCGATTGGGAACAAGCGATTGAAGCCAACCGTCGTTTGGAATCTGTGAGCAGTAAGCACCGTGGTCAGCAGTTGCATGCGATTGCCCACTATCATTGTGAGCTGGCTGAAATAAAGCAGCGCCAAGGTGATACGCGTGGTGCCAAGGCCAGTTTAAAGAAAGCGCTTCATGTTCACCCTAACTGCGCGCGCGCTAGTTTGGCGTTGGGTGATCTTGCTTTTGGCTCGGCCGATTACAAAGATGCCAATAAGTTTTGGTCGAAGGTGCCAGACCAAATCTTGGCGCTCACGCCAGAAGTATTGCCGCGTTTAAAACAAAGTTATGAGTCACTTTCGCAGCAGCCTGCTTTTTATCAGTGGCTAGGCGATGCGGTGCATCGTTATAAAGGCGTGGCGCCTTATATGTTGCTAGCCGAGCATGCCTATAACAGTGGTGATAAAGACCAAGCCGAGCAGTGGGTGCTGGCCTATTTGAATAACTCGCCGGATATTACCGGTATGGGGCGCTTGTTCTCTGCGGTGGTATCACCAGCGGGTGGCGTTAGCCAGCAAGGGGTGCGGGCGCATTTACAGGAAGCCTTAGAAGACGCACTCAAACGCATGGCGGCTTATCGTTGCAATCACTGTGGTTTTGAAGCGCGTCAGTTGCACTGGCAATGTCCGTCTTGTCATAACTGGGACAGCATTACCCCCTTGCCGCACGGGCCAGCCGGTAGTCTGAAGAAATAAGTAAGCGTAGGAGCGCTTTGTGATTAAAAAACTATTTGTGGGTTTCTGGGTTGGACTTTGGAACAGCCTGAACTTCATACGCCGCCTGCTCCTAAATGCAGCCCTGCTGTTTATTTTGGTCGCTATTGGCTTTGGCGTGTGGGAAGGCTTTCAGCCACAAGTGCCACAAAATGCTGTACTCACAATTGCCCCTTATGGCGACTTGGTAGAACAGTGGGATGGAGACCCTGTTGAGGCAGCTATTGGCGAGGCTTTGGGTGAAAGCAATCCTCAAACCCGCTTGTTTGATTTAGTACGTGCCATTAATGCGGCAGTCAGTGATGACAACATCAGCGGCATTGTTCTGCAAACCGATGATATGTGGGGCGCTGGCCCGGCGCAGCTGCAAGATTTAGCAGCTGCATTAGAGCAGTTCCGAAATAGTGGCAAACCTATTTATGCTTACGGTAGTCGCTTTTCACAGGGGCAATATTACTTAGCAGCGCAGGCTAACCAGATTTTCATGGACCCTTATGGTGAAGTGCTGATCGAAGGCTTTTCGACTTACCGAAACTATTACGCAGAAGCCGCTGAAAAACTTAAAGCGAGCGTGAATGTGTTCCGAGTTGGGGAATACAAGTCAGCCGTAGAGCCTTGGCTTCGTAATGACATGTCACCGTCAGCACGAGAGGCCAATGCGGCGTGGATGAATACGCTATGGGGCTCTTGGCGCGAGACATTGGCTGATCGCCGCCAAGTG
Organism: Gammaproteobacteria bacterium; assembly: GCA_028817755.1. Lineage (GTDB taxonomy): Bacteria > Pseudomonadota > Gammaproteobacteria > JAPPPA01 > JAPPPA01 > JAPPPA01. The sequence goes on from JAPPPA010000094.1 coordinate 4,606, forward strand.
AAACCGGCGCGTATTGAAAGTTACGTGCAGGACTTTAATAGCCTGCTAAATGCCAGTGAGGGTGACTCGGCACTGACGGCTCAAGCTGTTGGCCTGATTGATGGTTTAGCGACTCCGAATGAATTCGTTGAGTTGATGGTAGATAAGTTTGGTCAGGCCGAAGACGTTGACTGGGCCGATTACCAGCAAGTTGATAGTTATAGCTATCTTGCTCAGTTGGATTTGCAGCAATTTCAGCAAGACGCTGTTCAGCCACAACCTAGCATTGCCGTGGTAGTGGTGCAGGGGGCTTTGATGGAAGGCGCACAAGGTACAGGTTACGCCAATATTGCGGTGGTCGAGGATCAGCTCTGGCAAGCTGCTCATGATGATTCTGTAGCCGGCATTGTGGTGCGGGTGGATAGCCCTGGCGGTACCGTAACCGCGGCCGAAACTTTACGCCGTGCGATTGTTGCCGCAAAAGCAAAGGGTAAGCCGGTGTACGTATCTATGGGTACCGTGGCCGCGTCTGGTGGTTATTGGCTTTCAGCAAGTGCTGATGAAATCTGGGCACAACCTGACACGTTAACCGGCTCTATCGGTATCTACGGCATTGTGCCGACGTTTGAACGCTGCTTAGCGGAGCTAGGTATCTACACAGATGGCGTGGGGACTTCGCCGTTTGCCGGTGCTTTCCGTGTCGATCGTGCCTTGTCAGACCCTGTGCGCGAGTCTATTCAGCTTTATATCGATAATGGTTATCAGCGCTTTATTCAAACCGTCGCGGATGCACGCGATATGGCCCCTGAAGTCGTAGAAAAGGCTGCCAGCGGTCGTGTATGGATTGGCACCACAGCACAGGAACTGGGCTTAGTAGATCAACTAGGTGGGCTGCAAGATACCGTTGAAGCGTTGGCCAAATCTCTCGACTTGAATGATGACGACGCGCAACTTTACGAGCCTGCGCTGGGCTTTGTAGATGAATTGATTGTGCAATTGAGCGGCAACATTCAGTTGCCTGCTAACGTACTGGCGTCGCCGCTACTCGCGCAATGGTTAGTATCGCTAGGTGAAGTGAGTTTGCTGTCGCAGTTAGTCACAAAAACTGCGCAACAGGATTATCGCTTAAGCCTTTCTGATATTGGCTTTGCCTGGTCGCCGCTTACGCTCCGTTAGTATCAACGAAGTCCCGCTGCCATTCTCTAAATGCGAGAACAGGTAGCGGGCGGGCGTAATAAAAGCCTTGAGCCATTTCTGCACCGAGTTGGTATAGGTGCTCGATTTGTTCTTCCTGCTCTAGGCCTTCCGCAACCGTAGTCATATCCAGCGCTTTCGCCATGCCAATGATGGCTTTACATAGTGCTGAGTCGGCCGTGTTGCTAGGCAAGTTCTTAACGAAACTACGATCGATTTTTACAGTGTTGAATGGATAACGCTGCAAGTAGTTCAACGCGGAATAGCCGGTGCCAAAGTCGTCTAGCGAGAGTTTATAACCTGCAGCAATAAGGCGTTCGATATTTTGGTGCACTTCTGGCGATGACTGTACTAATAGGCGCTCAGTCAGCTCTAATTCAAACTCAACATGGTTAAGGCTTTCGTGTTTGTTGCCTTCTAGCAGCAAAGAAAGAAAGCGCTTGTCTGTGAGCTGTTGTGCAGAGCAGTTAATGGCTAATTTAAAAGGATGTTCGTCGGTACCCATTTTCTGGAAAGTTTCACGGGCGTCTTTCCATGCGGTATTGAAGACCAAAGAGGCTAGATCACTGGTGAGGTTGAGCGATTCGGCAATAGGTACAAACTCTGCCGGTCCAACGTTACCGAGTTCTTCGTCTTGCCAGCGCAATAGTGCTTCGGCACCGACTAGATGATTTTCTTTCAGGCATACAATCGGCTGGTAATGCACAGAAAGGCTGCCTTGCTCAATTGCAGAGCGTAGGCGGGTTTCAATAGCCAGTTGGCGTACCGACGAGATAGTGGTGTCGCGGTGGTATAGACGAATACAGTCGCGGCCTTCCTGTTTGGCACGGCGCGTCGCAACTTCAGCGCGGTGAAGAGCATCTTCGCCGTTGTCAGCATGGGTTGGAATTAAGACGATGCCTAAGCTCGCAGTGAGGTTCAGCGTATGGTCTAAGTAATAGACTGGCTGCCTTACTTCATGCAGTAAGTGCTCAGCCAGGGCAATGGCTTCAGAACGACCATAGTGTTCGCAGAATAGGGCGAAGTGGTCACCGCCTAGGCTACCGAGTGAGCAGTTAGGTGGCGTCAGTGCGTAAAGCCTGTCAGCCAATAGCTTCATTACATCATTCGCGGCGTTTTGGCCGAGAGCATCGGTAATGCGCTTAAAGTTGTCGATATCAATATTGATAACCGCGCAATCGTTTTTAGGAGCGGCGGTTAGGGCTTCGTCAATCGTGCCAATGATTAGGCGACGATTAGCAACGCCAGTAATGGGGTCTGTGCTAGATGCTTCTGCTAGTTGAAGATTGCTATGGCGCAGTTCACGTTGACGGCTGTTTACTTCTAGCATCCATCGTTTATGTGCTTGCGCAAAACCAAACCAGCTAAGCGCAATAAGGATTAAACCCGAGATACCGAAGACAGACAGGTTAATAATGGCGTTATTGCCTTTCTCATTAAGGTCTTCAGTGAGTAGTTCAATGGCGTCTAATGTGCTTGCCATGCCTTGAAGGTAGCGTTTCTTCAATGCGTCATATTCATTGCCGAATAGCAGCTCAGTTGCTTTCTCTAAGTCACCTTCATGCACGGCATTAAGTGCGGCTAGTTCAATCTCGATAAGGCGTACGTTGGCTTCTTCGGTAGAGTGGCTACCTGCCGCAAGCTCGTACTTGTCGGCTAGGAGATTCAGGCCATTTAGAACGTTAGATAACTTAGGTTCTGTGTCGTAGTAGCGCTCGGACCAATATAGATTGCCGGTTGTTGCCGCCATGCTGGCAGACATAGTGAGCACTTCGTCCAGACGGAGTACTTCTGACCGTAAGTGACGCATTTCAGAGACTTCAAACGCGGTACGGTTGAAAGAGGTAAATGTGGTGAAAATAAAAAAGGCAAGCGAGCCCACCACAACAGTTGTGAATAGGCTACTGAGTAATAGAGCTAAGGCTGGAAAATTTTTCCCCGTGAACCCTTGCTCTTGTAATAGTTTAAGTTGACTCGCTGTCATGTGCGCTTACGCGGCTGCCCCGCATACCGAGATGCTTGCTGTGTATGAGTCTATTGTAAGCTTAACGGTTGTTCACTGTCCAGTCGTTTAGTAATGTTTGTACAAAACTAATAGCCACTACAAAAATAAAGCAATGCCTTTAATTTGCGCGTAAACATGCGCCCCTTTGTTTAAAGACAGACGCTGTAATGAGGTTTGGCTTATTTTGGCTAAAAACCGTCCTGTTTCCGCCTGGAGTTGCAAAAGCGCTTGGCCGTTGGACTCGGGCGTGATGTCGGTAATGGTGGCCGGCAGAATATTGAGAATACTGCTGTCTTGCGGTTTAGAAAGCGCAATACTGACATCGCGCGCAGCGATATGTAGGCGCAACTCTTTGGGTACCGGCCCGTCGTGAGCAGGTAGCAATAGCTGGCCCACGGCGGTATCGACTACTAGCAAATCTCGTTTCTGATCGACAACTGCTGCGTTTAGCATTGCGCCCGCTTCGGTTGCATGGGCTAGGGGAAGTTTGAGATCGGTCAGTAACTCGGCCGTATTGCCTGATGCGATTACGCTGCCTTCGTTTAGGTAGACCAAATGATCAGCCAAGCGGGCGACTTCGGGTACGGAGTGACTGACGTATAGCATCGGAATATCAAGCCGCTGCTGTAGTGACTGCAAAATAGAGAGAAGCCGTAGTTTTGCCTTGCCATCCAATGCTGCTAGAGGCTCGTCCATCAACAGTAATTGAGGGCTGGCGTTTAGGGCGCGGGCAATCGCTACTCTTTGCTTTTCACCGCCGGACAAGCTGTTAATGGGTTTCTTGAGCAAAGGGCCAATTTGAAGTAAATCCAGAATTTCTTCCAATGCCAGTGATTTGTCGGCTTTGGTTTCGCCAAAGCGAATGTTTTCCATCACATCTAGATGGGGAAATAGCAGGCTGTCTTGGAAAACGTAAGCAATACGCCGCTGGTGGCTAGCGACAAAAGTGCTGCTGCTCTGCCATGTTTGCGCGTTAAAGGTAATGTGGCTATTGGCGTGTTTGTCTAGCCCGGCAATGGCTCGGAGAATACTGGTTTTGCCGCAGCCTGAGTGCCCAAATAATGCAGTTACGCCTTTACTAGCTGTGGTGAATTCGGCATTAAGGCTAAAACCGGGATATTGAATGACGAGCTTTATATCTAGCATTACAAGTTCGCTATGCGGCTACGCTTGCCGCTGATATAAGCCAGTGTGAGCAATAGGAATGACAAGCCGAGCAGGGCCAACGAGAGCTGATGCGCACCTTGGTAGTTCAGTGTTTCTACATGCTCGTATACGGCTATCGAGGCTAAGCGTGTTTCACCGGGGATATTGCCGCCTATCATTAGAACCACGCCAAACTCGCCTAATGTGTGCGCGAAGCTCAATACTGCACCGCTAACAAAGCCTGGCTTCGCTAATGGCAGCGCTACGCGAATAAAGGCTTTTACTGGCGAGGCGCCTAAAGTCGCTGCTACTTCCAATGGCTTGTTCCCAATCGCTGCAAAGGCGTTATGCAGTGGCTGCACCATAAACGGTAAGGAGTAGATTACGGAGCCAATAATTAGGCCGGTAAAGCTAAACGCTAATGGCGCCAAGCCCATTTCTGTTATTAGCTGACCAAATGCGCTGCTAGGGGATAGCAATAGTAATAAATAAAACCCGAGTACCGTTGGCGGCAGAACCAGCGGCAAAGCGATGGCCGCTTCAATAATGAATTTAAAACGCCACTGGCTACGCGCTAACCACCACGCCAACGGTGTCGCCACGACTAACAAAATGAGTGTGGTGACAAAAGCGAGTTTTAGCGTAACGGCAATCGCCGTTAAATCAGCGGCGGCGAGCATACGAGCCTGCGATTAGAAATGAATACTGCATTGTACCCAGTGTGTTGGCTCAACGTTAATGCTGAAAATAATGCGGCAAAGCTAATCAGTGAGATAGCCATAACGCTCAATAATGCGCTGTGTGGCTGGTGAAAGTAAAAAGGCTTTTAATTGCTGCGCCTCTGGCCGGTCAGATAGCACTATCGCCTGTTGCTCGATAGCTTGATGGTAGTGCTGCGGTACTAGCCAATATTCACTAGCAGGCTGATCTAATACCTGACTTAAAGCGACAAAACCTAAGGCGGCATTACGGCTATAAACGTATTGTCGCGCTTGGCTAACATTTTCCGCGGTGACTAACGCGGCCTTGAGCGAGCTTTGTAAGCCGAGTTTTTCTAAGGTTTGTATGGCTGCCAAACCATAGGGTGCAAGCTTGGGGTTGGCGATAGCAATACGTGTTGCGTCGGTCAGTTGATTTGCAGTGACTTGTTCAGTTGCCCCAAGCTGCCATAAAGCAAGCTGCCCAATGGCATAGGTAAATCTTGAGTTGGGTAAACCGATGTTCTTGGCTTCTAGCAATGCAGGCCTTTCAGCATCTGCGGCTAGGAAAAGGTCATAAGGCGCGCCGTTGCTGATTTGGGCGAAATGTTTGCCGCTGGAGCCTAGGCTGACTTTGAGTGTGATGCCTGTTTCACTCTCGAACTGCTTTGCTAAGGCCTGCATTGGGCTAGCAAAGTTGCTGGCAACGGCCAGCAGCAGGCTGTTGTCTTTGGCTAATGCTTGCGTGTGCAGTACACACGCAAGCAGTAAGGCAATAAATCGCACGCGTTAGCTGGCGAGCTTAAATACTCGCGCGGCGTTGTCGTGCAGGAATAGCGCTTCCACTTCTTCGTCAAGTTCTAATGCAGGCAAATCTTGCAGGCATTTAGCATGTGGAATCATCGGGAAGTTAGTGCCGAACATGACCTTTTTCTTGCCATTGGTTTTCATAAACTGAACCAATTCCGGCGGGTAACGCTTAGCGGTGTAGGCCGAGGTGTCGATATAAACATTCTCGTGCTTAGTCGCTACGGCAATCATCTCTTGCGTCCACGGGTAACCAATATGGCCACAAACAATTTCCAAATCCGGAAAATGCAGCGCAATTTGGTCGATATACGGAATCGGGCGGCCAGTTTCCGACGGCATTAGCGGGCCGGTGTGACCAACTTGCAAGCACACTGGAATGCCTAGGTTTACGCATTCGGCGTAAAGCGGGTAGTAAAGCGGGTCGGTGGGTGGTTTCTCCCATAGCCATTGCACAATGCGTAGCGCTTTAAAGCCGTATTCGTTCACGCACTTGCGCAGCTCAGCCACTGCCTTCATCGGCTGGCTTAGGTCAACAGCGGCAACGCCGTAGATTCGATCTGGGTATTTCTGGGTGAACTCGTAAACCAGCTCATTAGAAATCAGCGGGCCACGCGGGCTATGCCATGCCGACAGCAAACCGATGTTTACTTTGCCGCCGTCCATCGCGGCTAGTGTGAGTTCAATCGGCAGTTCTTGTTTAATTTCTGGGATTTTTTGCCAGCGCTTAAGTGAGTCAAAGCAGGGCTCATCTAAAAACGTTTTGGTGGGATGTTGCATCCACGCGTCGATGATTTTTTGAGTCATCAGTCTCTCTTACTATGGGTTCCAGTCTGGTCGATGATGATGCCGTCGGCGCCTGCCGTTAATGACTCTCGGATCGCATCGGGCACGGCGGTGGGGCGGTAGTCTTTGCTGTCTACCATCACGTAGGTGATTTCGGTGCGAGCGATGACTTGGCCAGATTGGTGGTTAATGTAGTCCACATCTAATTGGTAGCTGCTGTTGCCAACTCGTGCGGTATTCACTTCTAGCGCCAGCACATCGTCAAATTTAGCCGAGGCTTGCCATTCGGTGCTGAGCTTAACCACTTGGCTGTCTAGGCCTTGGTCCAGAATGTTTTGATAGTCGCCAAACAATACGCGAAAAAATTCGGTTGCCGCTACATCGGCCATATCGACGTAACGGCTATTAAAAACCACGCCTTGGTAGTCGCATTCGGCGTAGCGAACGCGGAGCAATAAGGTAAAGGGTTTAGGCATGTTGCTGTTGCTCCCAGTGCACTAGCGCGCAGCGTAGCAAGCCGTAATCATACTGCCCATCGAGTGCTTCAAACACCGGGCGTAGTTTGGGCGCAGCGGGGTTAATGTGCTCGCTCATGGCTTGCAGAATGCTTTGCTGTGCTTCGCTATCTAAGGTTGTGACTTCATTTAGCGTCAGCAACTTGGCGTCTATACAGTCGGCTAAGTGGTCGTAAATAGTTGGAATACCCACACGACGTTTGGCGGCGATGTCTTCAATCGCAAGGCCTTCGTTAAACAGCGCAAAGGTGGCGGATACGGTTTCTGTAAGTTGGTCTGATGGCAGCGCTGGATTGGCGACAATGGCATCGATAAACTGCTGGCCGTAATGCTCTAACTTTTTGTCGCCCACGCCGCTGATGTTGCTGAGCGCGTTTAAGTCTTCTGGCCGGTATTTGGCCATTTCTAATAGTGTGCTGTCGTGGAAGATAACGTAGGGCGGTACGTCGTTTTCTTGTGCGATTTGTTTGCGTAAATCGCGTAGTACGTTGAACAACTTCTCATGTGCGCTACTGACTTTGGTTTTGCTCTTGGACTTCTTGCCACTGCTGCGCAGCACTTCACGCCGTAGTTGAATGCTTTCTTCGCCACGCAATAATGGCTTTGATTTTTCAGTGAGCTTTAGCGCGCCATAGGCTTCAAAGTCAGCACGCAAATAGCCGCGCGCGGTGAGTTGGCGGAACACGCCACGCCATTGTTTGTTATCTAAGCCTTTGCCCAGGCCGTAAACGGAAAGGCCGTCGTGTTGCAGTTGCTTAATGCGTTCAGATTCTGAACCGCGCAGCACGTCAATCACGTGCGTGGCGCCAAAGCGCTGGCCGGTGCGGTAAACGGCGGATAGTGCCTGCTGCGATATTTCTAAGCCATCGTAGGTTTCGGGTGGTGTGAGGCAGTTGTCGCAATTGCCGCAGGGTTCGGCATCGGTTTCACCAAAGTAAGCGAGCAAGCCTTGGCGG
>JAPPPA010000097.1 GCA_028817755.1 Gammaproteobacteria bacterium
GCTTAATAGTTAAAAGCCAGCGGTTTGCCGCTGGCTTTTTTTGTTTAAAAACAAATACTACGGCGGCGGTTAATAACAGAATAGACTGCACATATGGAGAAACATGTAGCCACAATTTTGGTGTCGATGATTGCTATCGGCATGGCCGGTATTTTTTACCGTGCCGACAAAAACTCGCCAACCACGCGGGCGTCTTCGCTATTTCTGGCGTTGGTAGGCTTGGCTGCGTTGTGGACTGTTGCGGCGCAAACTCACCCGTTTGTGCAGTGGGGGACATTCAGCAATATCGTTGGCCGCAGTTATGAAGCCTTTGCCACCATTGCTGGCATTGAGTGGGTGCGGCGCGTGGGCAAGATGCTGGCGCAAGAAGATGGTCGCCGCTGGTTTGGCGGCATTATGGAGCGCTTTGCTCAAATCCTAATGGTGGCGTATTGGATCTTGGTGTTGATCTTCCCGAATCTGCGTCCTATTCAATTTCCCGTGTTGTTCTCTAATCCGGGCGAAGTATTCCACCTCGCGTTTTGGATTCATTTCTTGCCACAGCAAATTGCGCTTTGGCTAACCGGTTTGTCGGTCTTGATTACCTACTTGCGTCCGATTGACCAAGCTGAGAAAGACCGTTTGGTGTACTTGGTTATTTCAGTGCCATTCTTTATGGCGGCAACCTGGTGGTCGCGGGCCGAAACTGCCCACCTAATACCGCTGGTATTGGGTGTGGGTTTACTGATTTATTTTGCAGGCACCATTCGCTACCTGATTGTGCAAGGCCAGCGTGCGACCTTTATGCGCCGCTTTATGCCGAAAGAAGTGGCGCATATGGTGCGTCAAAAAGGTTTGAAATCGGCTATTCAGCCGGATGAATTAGATATTTCTGTAGTGGCCTGTGATCTGCGTGGTTTTACCAAGTACGCCGCTGAAAACGATAGCAAGTTGGTATTAACGCTGCTGCACGATTACTACGCGGTAGTGCATGAAGCAGCGCAGGAATTTGGTGGCACGGTGAAAGATCACGCCGGTGATGGTGTGCTTACCTTGGTAGGTGCGCCAGTGGTGATGGACGACCACCGCCAGCGTGCTGAAGATATGGCGCGTGTGATTCGCGACAAAGGCTGTGCTTTGATTGAGCAACGTACCGAAGGGCAAGTGGGCCTAGGCGTAGGTTTGGCGTCTGGCACGGTGACTACTGGTGCGGTGGGTGGTTCTCGTCGTTTGGAATACGTTGCTGTGGGTTCTGCTGTGAATATGGCAGCGCGTTTATGCGACAAGGCAGCGAATGGCGACATTCTGACCGATGTGGTGGAAGGTCAGAGTGGCGATTTAGTACTCGACCTTAAAGGCTATACCGGCGAAATCACCGCCTCGCGTTTAGCCTAGCCTGTCACCAATACGCTGGTTTCTGCTAGCACCCAGCCATTTACTCGTAATTCAATTTTGTGCTCGCCGGGGTAATGCACGCGTGTGGTCATGCGCTCAAAACTGTGGCGGCGGGTGAAGAGTTTGCGTGCCTCCGCAAATTCACCTTCTGAAAAGATGAACACCTTGGGTGAAGCGCTGCCGTTGGCTTTAATGTAGTGAACGATGTATTCCACACGTAGCTTGCCGAGTTTCTCAGGTGCAGCAATTGATGCGCTTACTTGCAGGTGGTCACCTTCGCTTATCTCGGTTTTGTTTACGCTAAAACTAGCCACCGACAAACCATGTGGCGCTTGGTAGCCAAATAGTGCCAGCGCTATGGGATGGCTTTCTTTTAATAGGCCGCGACAAGCGTGTTTGATGATCCAGTCGGTGTGTTTATGTTGACCAATATTGTCTTGGCACCATTTCAGCACGAGGTCTGGGTGGTCTTTGCTGATGTCGTTGAGGTTGTTGGCTACCGAGCGGCGCACGTAATCTTCATCGTCACACTTTAGCTTTTCCAGAATTGGGAAAATGGCGCCGGGATCTTGTTTAAATGCTGGCAATGCAGGTGCCCAAGGTAGGCGAGGGCGGCAGCCTTCTGAGGCTAGGCGGCGCACGTGGTAATTGTCGCTGTCGGCCCATGTCAGCATCTGCGCCATCATGCGCTCTGGGTCTTGCTCTATGTATGGACGTACCGCGAATTCGCTGCTGGAGTATTGCGTGAAATGCGCCAGTGCGGGCAGCGATGTTTCCCAGTCGTCGAGGCCATAGGCTTGGATAAACTCAGGGAAAAGCATGGCTTCATAGCTGCCGAAATGTGGCACTACATTATTTAGTACGGCAATCGCCTCGGCATACGGTAGCTTCAGCGTGGCGTGAATGCTGCTGCAAATGCGTGTCATGCGCGCTTTTAGCTCTAGCGCATCCCAGTCGTTAGTGAACACTGAGTTCACTAAGGCGCTGCAGTCAAAACGACTGTGCTGCTCGCTTATATGCTTGCCGATGGATTCGACAAACTCGCGGGTATAAACGTTCTTAAGTGGCTCTGCCATAACAATCTGAATGCTGGATGTGGTGGGCGTGCGATATGATGTAGTTTATAGCGTTGCTGCTGACGGTTTTGTGTCAGTGGAAAATAATTCTTTGGGAGGACGGCATGAAGCCTGTAAATGCGATTGATTCTGGATTTTTATGGTTGGAAAAAACCAACCAACCGATGCACGTGGGTGGTATGCAGCTATACACGCCCCCCGCTGATGCTGGTGAAACATTCAGTGCTGACATTGTTGAGCAAATGCGCTCGCATAAGAAGCTTTACTCGCCGTTCAACAAGCGCCTCACTAAAAAGCTAGGTATTTGGTTCTGGGAAGAAGAAAACGACTTTGACCCGGAATACCACATCCGTCATTTGGCGCTACCTAAGCCAGGCCGTATTCGTGAG
>JAPPPA010000232.1 GCA_028817755.1 Gammaproteobacteria bacterium
ATGACACGGGAAGTCTGTGTTTATGGACTTGAATTCGCCTATAACTAAAAAGTATACAAATGTATGCTTAAGATGCTAATAACTACAGGAGATCCTCATGTCTCGTTTAACCATTGCTGCTGGGCTTTGTGCCTCTCTCGTGGTTTCGCAGTCTCACGCATTTGGCTTTGAATGGGGCGACATTGAAGGCAGTGTGAACGTCATGCTGTCTGCGGGTGCTGCTGTACGTGCTCAAGATCGTGACTACGGTATTATCTCTAAACGCAGTAATCCAGCCTTTGCCAGTATTGGAGCGGGTGGTGAGGTGCTGTGTGCTGACTCGCAAACAGGCGGGGACCCGAATCAGGAAAGTGCGACCTTAACGCTGCCAACGGGAACGACTGTTGATGAAGATATCCTTGGTGGCTGTGTGCTAAATGCTGCAGAGCATCAGCGCTTTGTTGACGCGCCAGGTTACTTTTCGCAGAACACGGACCAAGGCAACCTGAACTACGACAAAGGTGATGTGGTTCATGCGGCGTTTAAAACAACCTTGGACCTAGATATGACGTGGGAAGACTACGGTCTTTTTGCGCGTGCAATTACGTTTTACGATCCAACCGCGGTTGATTTCCAAGAGCCTCATACTGATGCGATTCACCAAGCCGCGGAAACGCAGCGACCTAAAGTGGTGGAAGATTCCATTGGCTTTAGTGCGCGTTTAGAAGACTTCTACGCTTACGGTAGTTGGGAGCTATGGGACCGTGAGCTTTCCGTGAAACTGGGTAAGCAAACCATTGGTTGGGGTGAGAGTTTAACGTTCGTGGTTAACTCCATTAACTCTGTGAATGTGCCCAACGTAATTCGTTTGAATACTCCGGGGCTCGATCTAAAAGAGTTGTTTACACCAACGTCATTGGTAAAAGCCGGCATCGATCTAACAGAAAACGTGGCGATGGAAGCGTTCTACCAGCTCGACTGGGAGCCAATCATCATTCCACCAAGTGGTGACTTTTTCTCGACCACTGATGTAGCTGGTTTCGGTGGCAGTTATGCCATGCTCTCGTTTGGTAAAGAGCCGGAAGACCCAAGCAATATTCAAGATGACTTACCGGGTGATTTAAGTGCTTCTACTCGCGGATGTATTAATACCGACCCAGAAATTTACCGTCGTCAGATTTCCGATCGTAATGCTAACGGCACCGAAAATGAGGACGCTGACGCAGCATTCGGCAACCCGAACAACCCAGATGGCCAAGTTGGTGACCGGTTTAATGAATACGGCCCGTATCAGGCAGAACGTCAGCTGTTGGGTGAGGATGCAAATGAAACCGCTGGCCGCAGTTTCTGTCGTTTAGCGAATAATGCGCCAGACGATAGTGGTCAGTGGGGCGTTAAATTTAGTTATTACGCCGAGTGGCTAAACGATACCGAGTTTGGCTTCTTCTATAGCAACACACATTCGCGCTTGCCTTATGCGAGCTTTATTGCGGCAGATATCAACGATGATGCTGGTGACCATCAGCTGCATGGATTATTCAGTAACTTGTTCCAAGTCGGTAATGATCATAGTGGCCCCGGTGGCACAGACGGTACCGCGCTTGATGAAGATGATGCGGACATTCTTGGTGCGCTAACCCGTGCTGACACGATCGCTCTATTCTTAGACTACCCTGAAGACATTGAGATGTACGGCATTTCCTTTAACACCACCTTGGGAGATGTGTCTGTTTCTGGTGAGGTTGCATATCGCCCAGATATGCCGCTTCAGCTTAGCACTGTGGATTTAACACTCTTTGCATTGAGCCCCGTGTTTGGTCAGTCTCGTGATGCTGCCGCGCCAACCTATGTTGAGGCTTATCGTCATGGCGGCAATCTCACGTACGACCAATATTGGGATCAAAACCAAGGCCGTGGCCCAACCGGTATTTACCAAACAGACCGGAATGGCTCTGACCCAACGAATGGCACGCTTGGGGCCGATGCTGGCTTTACCTTCGTGGGCACCCCGGTTATTGAAGCCGGCTCCATTATTCGCGGCTATGAGCGCCTGCCGGTAGCCAACTACTCAAGTACGATGTTGTATTCAACCGGCCAGAACCCGTTTGGTGCCGACCAGTGGATCATTATTGGCGACTTTGCTGCAACGCAGGTTTTTGATATGCCATCACTGGACCAGATTCAGTTCTCAGCACCGGGTGATGACAACTGGTATGGCGAAGGCCGCGCCCAAATTGATGCACGTAGCGTTGGTTCGGCGGGTGATCCATGTAACGAAGTGCCCAATGTGTTGTACGACGCGTTGGGACTTGGCCCTAATCCCGCTGGCGAGCCGCTGGCTACCGTGGGTGGCGTAAATGGTTTACTCACCGGTGGTGGGGTGCATGGAGACTGTGCGGTTGGTCTATTGCGCCAGCCGCCGACATCAGAGCCCGGTAGTACCTTTGCAACGCCATTCTCTTGGGGTTTCCGTGTGTTGACTTTCTTGGAGTACAACAACCTTATTTTTGGTGCCAATCTTAAGCAGCTCTTTGGTGCCTTTATTGATGTAAACGGCAACTCGCCTGGCCCCGGTGGCAACTTTGTAGAAGGCCGTAAGCGCTTCATTTCCGGCAGTGAATTTACCCGTGGTGACTGGGTGTTTAACTTCCGTTACACCTGGTACACCGGTGCTGGTGATCGAAACCAAGAAAACGATCGCGACACATACTCGATGGATATCCGCTACAGCTTCTAACTCAATAAGTTCTTACGCTAAGCCGACCAAATTGACCTTTGGTCGGCTTAATTAGGCGTCTATTTTCATTAGGCAAGCTTTTCAGAATAAAATAACGAATTCAAATTCATATTGAG
>JAPPPA010000274.1 GCA_028817755.1 Gammaproteobacteria bacterium
ACGCAGGCGACACAAATATTTGGTTTCACCGTTTTGGCAAGCTGGCATTGGTGCTGAGGCTAGTCGTCGTAGTGCTAGGTGCTTTCGTACGTTTATCTGATGCCGGCCTCGGTTGTCCTGATTGGCCCGGCTGTTACGGACTGATTGATGTACCGGAAGGCGAGCAAGAAATTGCCGAGGCCAATGAGGCTTATCCAGAGCGCCCTGTAGAACCTGCCAAAGCCTGGAAAGAAATGATCCATCGCTACGCGGCAAGTACCTTAGGTTTGATCTTGGTGATCATGTGCGTCATGGCATGGGTTCGTAAACGTAACGAGCCAGAGCAGCCTGTATGGATGCCAACGGTGCTTGTCGGTTTGGTGATATTCCAAGGTCTGCTTGGCATGTGGACTGTGACTTTACTGCTGAAGCCATTCGTCGTTAGCGCGCATTTAATGGGTGGCTTGAGCGTGTTGAGCTTGATTTGGTGGGTGCTTATGCGCCAAGGCAAGTACTTTGCCCCGAGTTCAATTTCCAACGCCTGGCGCCTGCGCAATTACACATTTATTGCGCTGATTGTGGTGATTGTACAAATCGCCCTTGGCGCTTGGACGAGCACCAACTACGCCGCTACAGCCTGTGCTGATTTCCCAACCTGCCAAGGGCAGTGGGTGCCGGCGAATATGGACTTTAGCGAAGCCTTTGTGCTTTGGCGTGGCTTGGGTGTGAACTATGAGTTTGGCGTGTTAGATACCGCCGCTCGTACTGCTATTCATTACACCCACCGTATTGGTGCCGTGATTACCACATTGGTATTGCTGGTATTGGCAATCCGCATGATTGGCGGTGAGCGCGATCAAACCTTGAAAGCGGTGGGTGGCTTTTTGCTGTTCGCCTTGGCATTACAGCTTGGCATCGGCATCTTTATGATCGAGCTACAGTTCCCGCTGCTGGTAGCAACCGCTCACAATGGTGGTGCTGCGGTGTTATTGATGGCAACGCTGGCGGCTTATCATTCTGTGCGAACGGTGCCGGTGCTTTAGCGATAGCTATGTCGATGCTGGGGTTTCCAGTCCTTGATGAGAATATCTACCCGCTGAGCTGCAGCGGGATCGCCAGCAACCGCAGCTCTGCCGCGGCCGGTAACAGTCATCAATTTGAATGGTACGCGTGACAGCCTTAGTTGGCGTGCCACGGCTTTTGCTCGTAGCAGTGATAGGTTTTCTGCTACGGAATTATCTTTTCGTCCGCCTTGGTAGCCAGTCACGGCAACGGTTGCCCCCGGGAATTGGCTCATAATCTCGGCTAATGATTTCGCGACATCTCTAAGAATTAATGTCTGCTCGGCTTCTACCCAAGCGGAACCAGCCTTGAAGCTGATTGAGAACATAGAGCCAGCATAACGAAAATGGCAGCCGTGACTGTTGATGGTGGCATTAGGTGGCGTGTCTACGCATTGGTCGTAACGGTCATCAAGTCCATCGTTATCGATGTCCTCGCCATAGGAGGACGTTGCAAAGGTCAGGCCTAAGCAGGCGGCAATGATTAAGCTACGCACGATTCAATACTCTGCTGGCTTGGTAAGGCTTGATTGTGATGTCACCCGGCTTAGATTGCATCTCCGCGGCGAGTAACTCGGCGCTACCAGCGCTGTGAGTCCAGCCTAAATGCCCGTGCCCGGTATTGAGATAAAGTTTTTCTAGCTGTGGGCGTTTGCAGCTACCAATATAGGGTAAACCATCAGCGCTCATGGGGCGTAAGCCGGCCCATGCGGCCGTTTCTTTGGTGAGTAGTAGTTCTGCCTGTTCCGGTAAAATCGCTCGCACCATCTTCCGCAAATTTTCAATGCGCGCCGGTTTTATCTCGGTATTCCAGCCGCTCAGCTCGGCCGTGCCAGCCACTCTTAAAATCGAATCAAATGGCGAAATGGCGCAATGCAAGGCCTCGTCGATAATAGGCAGCTGTGGCAGGCCTTCTAAACCGTGGGCGTCTAGGCTGATGGAGTAGCCTTTTACTGGGCGCACCATTAACTCCAGCCCGAGTGGTTGTAATAGCTTGGGGCTGGCTACGCCGGCGGCCAGCACGATGGCATCGGGTGTATAGCTCTGTTGCTGTGTGGCGAAACCTGAGAGTTGGTTGCCATGCCAAAGCCAGCGTTTAAACGGTTCGTTGTAGCGTAGCGTTACGCCCTGTTTCACAAGTGTTTCAGACAGTGCGTTGCAAAAGCGGTAGGCGTTGCCGGAAGCGTCTTGCGGGTATAGCAGCGCGGCAGACAATTGATTCTCAATGGGAGCTAGGCTCGGTTCGAATGCTGTTGCTTGTGTCGGTGATAGTTGTTCGCACTGCAAGCCTAGGGGCGTCAGTTGCTTCGCAACTTTGAGCGGTGTTTCTAAATCTTTGGCGTGGCGAAAGATTTTCATCGTGCCGTTGTCGCGTTGCTCAAATTGTAGCTCGAGCTCTTCTGACCACTCTGAAATTTTCTGCAAGCTGTAGCGTGCTAAATGAAAATTAGCTTCACAGCTTTTCAAGTATTCACTGGATCGACTTTGAGCGAGAAAACGTAAGCCCCAGGATGCAAAGCTGGGCAAAGCGCCCATGCGTAATAAGAAACTGCTGTTTTCATGGCCAATCGACTTAAGCAGGTACGGTAGTAAGCCAGGCGCATTCCATGGGTCGGCCATAGAGGGCGTGAGCATGCCGGCATTGGCAAAGCTGGTGCCTAGAGCGGGGGCGGCATTGGCGTCTACCACGGTCACGTCCCAGCCTTGTTTTTGCAAGGCTTGTGCTGAAGTTAAACCGGCTAGTCCGGCGCCAATAATTACTACCGTGGGCATGCGCACATTC
>JAPPPA010000197.1 GCA_028817755.1 Gammaproteobacteria bacterium
CTGTTGTCGGTAAAATTTCGGCTGCTCGAGATGATTGGCAAAAGCTGGCGCAGATCCAAGCGGGTGCGTCCAATGCGCTGGTGCAAAAAACAAGAACGGAATACTTGGGTGCACGAGAAAAGCTCGCCGCAGTAGCCCGCCGTTATGGCCCCAAACACCCGACTAGGATCAATGCTGAAACGATTCACCGAGAATCAGAAGCGTCTTATGTTGCGCAGGTGAATGCAGCGGCCACCAATATTCAGTCGAATTTTGATCTAGCGAATCAAAGAGTTCGGGATCTAAGTAAATTCACCAATGAAAATCGGAACGAGCTACAGCAATTAGACCGCAAGACTTACGAGCTAAGGATTTTAGAACGGGAGGTAGATGCCAACCGTAAGCTGTATGATTTATTCCTGTCGAAACTGAAAGAAACAGATTTAAGTGATGATTTTCAAACGGTCAATGCGATTGTTGTGGATGCAGCGCATAAACCTGGAGCCCCGTCAGCACCGCAAAGACTGCTCATAATTGCTGCGTCTTTTGTCGTCACGTTCTTGCTGCTCTACTGCGCAGCTTTGCTGCGTTGGATGCTGGATAAAACGGTATCCGATCCAGACCAGCTTAAAGAAAAGCTACCCGGCACGGTGTTGTTGGGTGGAGTGCCAATCGAGAAGGCGTTGACAGGCGGAGCCGGCAAGGGGTTAAGTAAGGCCTTGCAAAAAAGCCCTAAATTTACTGAAGCAGTGCAAAGCATACGAACCTCGTTATTACTGTGCGAACCTGATAAACCTAATCAAGTGGTTATGCTTACATCGGCCCTGCCATCCGAAGGAAAAACTACATTAAGCGTCGCGCTGGCGGCATCATTTGGGCGTCTAACAAAGACACTAGTTATAGAGGCGGATATGCGCCGCCCTAAGTTTCCCCATTTGCTAGGCGCAGAGCCTAATCAAAAGGGGCTGGCACAAGTGCTGGTGAACAACTGCGAGCTAGAAGACGCGATTCGGCATCATGAGGGTTTTGGGGTAGATTACCTGCCGGCTGGCGCAATGCCACCAAACCCCTTGGAGTTGCTTGGATCTCAGAGGTTTTCTGCAATGCTTGAGCAGCTACGGGGGCAATATCAACGTATTGTAGTGGACTGCCCGCCAGTGGCGCCTGTTTCGGATACGTTGTTACTCGCGTCGCAAGCAGATGCAATGGCGTACGTATTGCGTGCAGACGAAACCTCTACAGTCGTGGCTGCCGATAGCTTGGCCTCGCTGGAAGAGGCTGGCGCGCGGATAGTTGGCATAGTCCTGAATGCCCTAGATACCCAGAGATTGAGTAAATATTACGGTGGCCGTTATGCGGCTTATGGTGCTGCTGGGTACTCCCGGGTGCTGTCCGTCACTGGGGAGTAACCTTGCTACGCATGGTTTGCGCGTTAATAGTGGTGGTTATGACATCCGCAGCGCTTATCGCAGAGGTTTATCATCGCTATTCTCTGGGGCGGGCGCTTAGTTGTACAACCGTGCCATGCATGGCAATAGATGCGAACCAAGTTTCTTTAGCTATTAGGCCTTTTAACCGGCGTTATTTGGAGCATGGACTTGAGCTTGCTCTGAGAAGTGGGTGGCAGCCAGGGGCGCTGAGATACTTGGAACGTCTAGTAGATGTTCGTCCAACATGGCCTTTTTATTGGGCTAATATCGCAGCGTTGTTGGTCGAAAGCGGCATGATAGATGGAAGGCAAAGGCTGTTCAAAAGAGCTTTTGAGAACGCCCTGCTCTATGGGCCATATGAATACAAGCTTCAGCGCCAAATGTTGGGCACGATGATTCCCATTTGGTATTCGCTGGACGTCGATCAACGTCAGCGGCTATTGGAAACTGTAGCCGCTCATTGCCGCTACCGGGCTGGTGAGGCTGCCCAATTAGTGAACTATTCCAAATCTCCGCGGGTTAGTAGACTGATCGAGGATGCTTGTGTTTCAAGCTAAAAAAGCTAACGGAGTGGACTGGGCTGTCTGGCTGGTCGCAGGGGTGTTATTGATTGCGCCGTTGGCTGCTCCAAGAGGCGCTGAGGAGGTTAGGTATGCGGTTTGGCTAATCCTCTTGTTCTTACTCGGTGTGGGGATTTTTTCCGCTCGAAAGGTCCGCCTAGATTTTAATCCAATGGGGGCGGCCTTGTTGTGTTGCGTAATTACCGCAATTGTCCAGCTTGTGCCGATGCAGCGGGAATGGCTAGCGGTGTTTTCACCTTACGCATTAGATGTCCATGAAGCAAAAGGGTGGTGGACAGGGTGGGGGTGGATCAGCTTAGACCCAACAGCGACATGGCGTTTTCTGCATGCTTGCTCAATTTTACTCGTCGTGTGTTGGTGGCGTGCTGCGTTCGCGAAAAGTAGCCGAGCATTACGGATTTTAGAGTACGCAATAATTGTTTCTGCCGTGATTCAGTCACTGATTGGTGTGTTAACGGTCTTTGGCGCCTCAGACTTGAGCGGAAATTTGGCGTCGAGCTATTTCTACCAAGGAAATGCCACAGGAAGCTTTGTTAACCGCAGTATTTTTGGCTTGTATTTGAATATAGCTCTAGTTGCTTGTTTGCGGATTATCTTTTTCTCGTCATTTCGCCCCTCATTTTACGCTTTGCTGGCTATTCGGTTGGCCATGATGGTGCTAGTGATTGGAATAACAATGTCCCATTCGCGTGCGGCCGGTTTGGGGTTTGTAGTTGTAATGCTGGTCACTGTTGTGGCGCTGATAGCGCGCAAGAGGAATCAGTCTACAAAATCTGTCGTCAGCTTAGTGTTTGTTCTTGCCACCATTATCCTAGTTGACGTGTTATTAG
>JAPPPA010000226.1:0-476 GCA_028817755.1 Gammaproteobacteria bacterium
CCGCCATGAAGGCGGGCGAGAAAGACAAGCTAGGCGTTATCCGCATGGTAAGCGCGGCGATTAAGCAAATTGAGGTAGACGAGCGCAAAGAGCTAAACGACGCTGAAGTGCTTGCGGTACTCGACAAAATGGCCAAGCAACGTCGTGAGTCAATCAAGCAATTCCGCGAAGGCGGCCGTGAAGATTTAGCGGCGGTTGAAGAAGCGGAAATTACCGTGCTCCAAACCTGGCTACCTGAGCAGCTATCAGATGCCGAAATTGACGCCTTAGTGGCCGAAGCCATTAGCGCCACCGGCGCCGAAGGCATGAAAGACATGGGCAAGGTCATGGGTATGCTCAAACCTAAGCTGCAAGGCCGTGCCGACATGGGCGCAGTGAGCGGCAAGATCAAAGCTCAGCTTAACTAAGCAACCGAGCAGACCCGTGGGCCTAATCCCGCAACAATTTATCGACGACCTAGTCGCTCGCACCGATAT
>JAPPPA010000226.1:486-994 GCA_028817755.1 Gammaproteobacteria bacterium
GTATTCCACAAAATTTCATTGATGACCTTCTGGCACGCGTCAACATTGTTGATGTGGTAGATAGCCGCGTTAAGTTAAAAAAGGCCGGCAAAAACTATCAGGCTTGCTGCCCTTTCCATAACGAAAAAAGCCCGTCATTTACCGTCAGTCCGCAAAAGCAGTTCTACCACTGCTTCGGCTGCGGCGCGAATGGCACCGCACTCGGCTTTCTTATGGAATACGACCGCATGGAATTTGTGGATGCGGTTGAAGAGCTGGCGCGCCAACACGGCTTAGACGTACCCCGCGAAGGCGGCAACAACTTTAACCCGCAGCAAAGCCAACGCCTGAAATCTCTACATGAGCTGATGGAATCGGCCAGTAACTACTACCAACAGCAGTTACGCAGCCACCAACCGGCGGTCGATTATTTAAAACAGCGCGGCATTGATGGCAGCACCGCCAAGGCCTTTGGACTTGGCTACTCACCCAACGCATGGGATGGGTTAATCAAAGCCTTGGCCAATAA
>JAPPPA010000226.1:1004-12509 GCA_028817755.1 Gammaproteobacteria bacterium
TCAAAGCACTGGCCAATAACGCCGAAACGCAAAAGCAGCTGATTACCACCGGCATGCTGATTGAGAAAGAAGGCCAAAGCGGCGGTAGCCGTAATGCCTATGACCGCTTTCGCGATCGCATTATGTTTCCGATTCGCGATACCCGCGGGCGTGTCATCGCCTTCGGCGGCCGTGTGATGGGTGATGAAAAACCCAAATACCTAAACTCGCCGGAAACTCCTTTATTCCATAAAGGCAAAGAGCTGTACGGGTTATACGAAGCCCGTCAGGCGCTCAGAGAAATTCCACGCCTATTGGTAGTAGAAGGCTATATGGACGTGATTGCCCTAGCGCAACACGGCATTCCATACGCCGTCGCCACACTCGGCACTGCGCTCACAGATGAGCACGTTACCCCGCTCTTTCGCGCCACATCCGAAGTGGTTTTCTGTTTTGACGGCGACGCTGCCGGACGCCGCGCCGCAGCCAAAGCCATGGACGTATGCCTAGGCGCCATGAAAGACGGGCGTCAGGTGAAGTTTCTATTTCTACCGGACGGCGAAGACCCCGACACGTTGGTTCGCCAAAAAGGCCAAGAAGAATTTGAAGCCGCTGTTAATCAAGCGACACCGCTTTCCAGCTTCCTTATTCAAACGCTAAGCGATGGCATTCAACTCAATAGCATTGACGGTCGCGCCCGTTTAGTTGAACTAGCTCGACCTTGGCTAGCCAAAATACCCGTGGGCGTTTTCCGTAATCTGCTTGCAGAGGAGCTCGCCACGCGCGCGCAAGTGAAGCCCATTGAGTTGCTACGTAATAACCCCGCGCTTAGCGATGTGCCTCAACGTCCGGCCAAACCCGTTCAATCAGGCAGCCGCCTAACCTTGACTCAACGTGCCTTGGCGACATTGCTACACAACCCTGCAGCAGCCAGTAACACACCTGTACCAGAAAGCATCGCCCTGAGCGATGATGCTGGACTGCAAGTATTAGCCGAGCTACATACCCGCGCGGCTATGAATAAACCGAACACTGCTCAATTGCTAGAAAGCATGCGTAGCAATGAGGCTTACTACCGCCGACTCAACCAACTCGTAACGCAAACGCAAAACCTACATGCGTCGGCTGAAGAATATGCCGAAACCCTGCAGCGTATTGATCAGCAAATTCAGGAAAACACGCTCAGAGCCACAGCAGCCAAGGTAAAGGCAGCTAGCCCGAGCCAGCTGAGTGAAGAAGACAAAGCCGAGCTAAGAAAAAAACTCGCCGAACAAGCCGCTTTGCGCGACAAAAAGTAGTCAAACCCGACCAATCCGTCGCTTTTTTGCAAATTTATTTGCAAAACCACTAATCAGCCACTATATAAATTCTATCTAAATCAACGAATTACGATCGCGCCACCGCAACCAAACCAACCAGTGGTATAATCCGCCGCTTTTCGCGCGCAGCTCCATCGCAATAATTTGCAGCTGTTTGAGCCGTGCGCTGGTTGAGTTTTGCGCCGTAGTTGGCTACAGAAAGATACTCAGCATTATTATAAACATCAACGTTTTCAGATACTTATGAGCGACGATCAGCGTTCCAAGCTTTCCCAGCTTATTGCCCGCGGCAAAGAGCAAGGCTACCTAACTTATGCAGAAATCAACGATTATCTGCCAGACGATATTGTTGATCCGGAACAGATCGACGACATCGTTGGTATGTTTTCTGATTTAGGTATCGACGTACACGAAGAAGCGCCAGACGAATCTGATCTGACCTTCAACCGTAGCGAGTCTGAAGACGACGCCACCGCCACTGAAGAAGCCGTTGCCGCACTTGCTGCCGCCACCGATGGCGAGCAAGGCCGCACCACTGACCCAGTACGTATGTATATGCGCGAAATGGGCTCAGTAGAACTACTGACGCGTGAAGGCGAAATTGCTATCGCCAAACGTATTGAAGAAGGCTTGTACGAAGCACTTTCGATCGTTGGCGCCTACCCTCGCGCAGCACAAATCCTGCTTGAAAACTGGGATGCCAACCGCGAAGACGAAGGCAAGCTTGAAGACGTAGTGCTTGATCTGGTTGATCCAGACAATCGTGACG
The DNA here is from genome assembly GCA_028817755.1 of Gammaproteobacteria bacterium. Lineage (GTDB taxonomy): Bacteria > Pseudomonadota > Gammaproteobacteria > JAPPPA01 > JAPPPA01 > JAPPPA01. The sequence continues at coordinate 3,072 of JAPPPA010000226.1, forward strand.
ACGAAGAGATTCCAGAAAACGGCCAAATCGCTGCGGAACAAGAAGCCGCTGCCGAAGACATTCCGCTAGATCCAAACGACGTAGCCGAGCAAATGAAAGTGCTGAAAAAAGCACATGCCAAATCGCTACGCGCCTTGGAAGCTCACGGCCACGACAGCAAGCAATACATTAAAGCTACGCAAGAAATGCAGCACGCATTCCTGCACTTCAAATTACCGCCTCTCATTATCGAAGAGCTAGGCAACGAGCTTCGCTTCACCATGGAAAGCATTCGCGAACAAGAAAAATTGTTCCGCGACATCTGTGTATACGAAAGCGGCATGCCTCAAAAAGACTTTGTTACCACCTTCCCTGGTAATGAAACTGATCCTGAGTGGATTGAGAAAATCATTCGCGCCAAGCGTAAGCACTCTTCGAAGATTAACCTTCGTAAAGACGAGCTGCTCCGCATTCAACGTCGCCTTGTCGACCTTGAAGCCGAAGCTGGCCTTCCAATTGATGAGATTCGTAACACTCACAAACGCATGTCTGTTGGCGAAGCCAAAGCTCGCCGCGCCAAGCGTGAAATGGTGGAAGCGAACCTACGTCTCGTAATTTCGATTGCGAAGAAATACACCAACCGTGGCCTGCAATTCTTGGATCTGATTCAAGAAGGCAACATCGGTCTAATGAAAGCCGTAGATAAATTTGAATACCGTCGTGGTTACAAATTCTCTACCTATGCGACTTGGTGGATTCGTCAGGCGATCACCCGCTCTATTGCTGACCAAGCCCGCACCATCCGTATTCCGGTACACATGATTGAGACCATCAACAAACTCAATCGTATTAGCCGTCAGATGCTGCAAGAGATGGGCCGCGAAGCGACGCCAGAAGAGCTGGCTGAGCGCATGGAAATGCCAGAAGACAAAGTACGTAAAGTACTTAAGATCGCGAAAGAGCCGATCTCAATGGAAACCCCAATCGGCGATGACGAAGATTCGCACTTGGGTGATTTCATCGAAGACCAAAACGCCGAGGCGCCACTCGAAAACACCGTTCAAAGCGGCCTACGCGAGTCTATGCACGGCATGTTGGGCTCTCTTACGCCGCGTGAAGCCAAAGTACTGCGTATGCGCTTTGGTATCGACATGAACACCGACCACACTCTCGAAGAAGTCGGCAAACAGTTTGACGTGACTCGCGAGCGTATCCGTCAGATCGAAGCCAAAGCCCTTCGCAAACTGCGCCACCCAAGCCGCAGCGAAGCGCTTAAAACATTCCTTGACGGGCAGTAAGCCAAAAAAGGCTGCTGTTAGCGCAAGACGTTCACTAAATGTGTTGATTTAGTGGACCACCACCGATCAAAACCCCGTAGAGCTCTAGCCTTACGGGGTTTTCCTTTTTCTAGAAAATATTTTGGTGGCGGTTTCGGCCTTTGTAGCAGTGTTGGGTTTGCGGGTAGCCCCTAGTGCGGGCCGAGCCTATTTTGAAGCATCAAAATAGGCGAAAAATGCTTTACCCACCGTGCGGCCGCTACGCGGTCCCTTGCGGTGCTCGCAAAATCAAGCGCCCGCGGAACTCGCTTCGCTCAAACAGGCCGCAGGCTCAATCTTGATTTTACTCCGCTCCTCAGCCACACAGAGGGCGAATACTGCTCTTGAATTCTCCGCTCGCCCGGCGCGTGGCACCGGGTCGCAGTGTTCTTCAACGCCTTTAGTGACCGGCTTGCTGTTAGGCGGCCTTTTCTATACGCAAATGCAGTTATACATTCGCCACCAAACAAGGCATCCCGCCAACTCATAAGCAACGCCATAACTCAAACCCCATAAAACCCTAATACTTTGATAATATGCCCGCCCCTTTGGGCCTATAGCTCAGTTGGTTAGAGCAGGGGACTCATCAAAATGGTGCGCTTGCGGTGAAAACCGCAAGATGAACGGGATGAATTCAGGGAACCCGTAGCGATTCGTCGCCGGCAACCCTGAGCCAAGCCAGTGGTACACCGCTGGAAGGTGCAGAGACTACCTGAGGGCTGTCACTGAGTGACAAGCGCCCTTAATAACAGGCTAGAGCGTCCCGCGCCCTACCATTCTTAGAATGCGGGCGATGAGATAGTCCACGCGGCTAGAAATAGTTCGACAACGTGAATCCCTTGGTCCCTGGTTCGAGTCCAGGTGGGCCCACCAAATAAAAATCCCGGTAACGCCAAAGCGTTACCGGGATTTTTTACTTTTTCTGCTCATCATATGAGCTTGCTACTTTACATATCTATCCACACTGCTACCGAAGATTCGTTGTGCAGCGTATGTAAAGCGAGCAAACACCCTAAAGTACCATGGTTCCCACGCAACCAGAGCCGCCTGATAAGAAGGTCGTTTTTGAGCCTGTGCAAACCACCTCATAAGATGACGGAAGTTGTTCATTGGCAGCCTCCCCAAAGAGAAGCGGTGAATATTCACCATCCAAGGGATATCTGCAGCGGAAAATTCTTTCCCTCCAATCCACTCATTTTCAGCCAAAGCCCTATCTAATTCTCGAAGTGCGCCCATAATCTTGGTTACTGCACTTTGAACCTCTTCGCGAGGCAAGCCAGACGAAGAAGAAAACCGTCGATGGAAATCCACCAAATACGGATTGTCTCGCTCTAATTTCTCATACGCCTCTAACTGATTCTTAGATTTTCGAGCCTTTGGCTTAAAAATAAACTCGAAACTAAACACCTTTAACGCAGACTGCACCTCATCACTTAACGCCACCCACTTCTCTACCAAGCTCAAAGCATTACGAGACTTAGGGAACAGAGGTTGCCCGGGAAACACCAGATCTAAATATTGAATGATGTCTGCTGACTCAATATGAACAACCCCATCATGGATCAATACAGGAACTTGCGCCTTCGGGTTTATCAAATGGAAGTCTCCGGTCACATGTTGATCTTTGGACAAATCTATATGGTGGCTTTCCCACCAGTCGATCCCTTTCTCAGCCAAGGCAAGCCTCACTCTCTGGGAACAACTAGACAAGTTGGCATGAAACAGATGCAAGCCTTGATAGTTCTGGATACTGGGGTGTGGCGCATTAATGATCATTTAACTTCTCCTCCACCAACGCAGCCCACTGTGTGGTTAAAGGATATTGACCTTGCCACTCAAACCCTAAAGCCCGATAACTTTCTAACCTAGAAAAGACCGCAATATCGGCGAACCCGAATGTACGCCCACATAGGTACTCGGTCTGTTGAAGCAGTTTCTCGACCTGCTCAAGATGGCGGCCCAAATATTTGTAAACCCCTCGCAGCTCTTCGTCAGTACAAAGCTCCTGCACTACGGCTTGACCCATTCGTTCTAGTTGAGCCTCGCTAGCACCGTTTATTTGGAGCTGTTCAAATCGGTCCGCCGTTAGCGACGCGGCCACCAAATATTGGTCATAGGCATTGCGTAGGTATTTATGCGCGCCATCACTGTCGCCAAGCACTTGAATACGAGCCATTGCACGATCGTAGGGATCAACGGGGAAATACACACAAGCAACATCAAAATAACGTTTGTGCAAGTAGTCCACAATCGCACCCAAACCAACTACCGTAACTTGACCGTTAATTTGCAATGCGGGCAAACGCCCTAAAGACTCCAAAGGAAGCTTTTGCGGCAAAAGTTCCTCTGCAATGGCTGTATCTACAGTCACCGTTGAATGGGCTATACCTAAACACGCTAAGCTCCTCTGAGCAGCCATACTGTCAGGCAATAAAGGGGCATGGTAAAACACCAGCTCATCAGCGCTTAAAGTAGAAGTACTCCCTTTCAATGGCCGAGCTCCCCTTTCGACCATTTCCCCTTTTGGCAAAAGGCGGCGAAACAACTTATCCGGCAAGGCCATATCCAACTTAAATAAAGCCCTTAGTACTCGATAACCAATACGCTGATGAGCAGTTCTAGCTTTGGCTGGAACACTATTCACATGCGTTGCCCACCCCAACATTTTTTGAGCGACTGAATTACTTAAAACCAAGTCCGCAAAACTAAGTGAATACTTAATACTGGAGCGCTGCTCCAAACGGTCCATCCAGCTCACAGTCAAAGGGAACTTGCTTTCAAGAATGCGAACGCCAAGGTACGGAAACATTCTTAATCGAGGGTAAACCGAAATATCCGCCTGACTAAAAGCTTGCCCGCAAAGATAAGCACCATTTACAGAAAGAGCTTTTTCGATATTCGCTAAGACCGTTTCCAAGGTAGCAACATTGGCGGCCTCCTCCCCGGGGGTGAGCAACTCACCTTTCCATGCCAGCTCTTTGAAGCGAATAAAGGTCGGATCATCTGAGCTCTGGCGAACTTCTGACATGAATTCATCGAAATCACTGGTCAAGCGTGTCATCGGCCCAATGACCCGTTGGTACATGAGCATGAAATAAGGTTTTGCAAAACCTAATTCATACTCCTGCCACGACCTCACCTTGGCGTAATCCATAGGCTCACGGGGATATAGCCCAGCGTGAGGAAAGACCTCATCCAAGTATTGAGTAATTACGTTTGACTCCCAGATCGGACGACCTTGATGTAGAAGTGCCGGAACTTTACCCCAAGGATTAATTGCCAAGTATTGGGAAGATTTTTGTTCCCCCTTAACTAAGTCAACCATCTCGACCTTAGGCGTTATTCCAAGTTCTCTGAGGGTAATTCGCACCCGCCTAGCACAGGGAGAAGCCAAGCCATCATAGAACGTCAATCCTTGATCGTCATTTTGCAGTCTCATACCAACACCAATTTACACTTTTGACTTATTTGAACACAACTGTTCAAATAAGGGAAATTATACGTTGGAGGAGACACCAGCATGGTTTTTCAAATAGGCGCGGCTGCGATACTTTTGCTCACAGCTTTTAGTGCTTCTGCATTTAACTTTTCACTTGCCGATATAGAAGGAAGCCTAGACACCTCCCTCTCGATCGGTGGCCGCTGGCGCATAGAGTCACAAGACCGTGACCTGATCGCCCGAAACAATCTAGACACCACCCTTTGCCCGCGCAGCACTGCTCAGTGCCTACTGGGTGGCCACAAAGAATTCATTCAATCTCCCGGCTCACTAAATGCGTTACTAGACAACGGAAATTTAAACTACGACAAGGGCGATGCGGTTCAGGGGATGGTTAAAGGTGTTTCAAGCCTTTCGTTAAACTGGCAGAACTTCGTGGTCAATGTTCGCGGTTACGCATTTTATGACTGGGTTAACACAGACTTCGTTGAGTTTCACCCAAACGGATTAAGTAATGACGGAGAAGACGACGGTAGAACCCCTGCAGCGAACCCGGAAGCATTTCAATACCGTTTCCAAAACCGCGTAAAAGAAAGCACCGACAGCATTGGTATACGTGCAGAAATACTAGATGCCAACATCGTTGGGGAATTTGAAATAGGCGAACACCTACTTACCATCGGCTACGGCGAACAACTCTTAAGCTGGGGGGAATCATTCTTACTCCCTATCGGCTCTATCAACTCAATCAACCCGCCTTCAGTAAATCGCCTCTTTACACCCAGCTTTGACCCCAGTGAGTTATTTGAGCCAGTAGAAATGCTGACTGCCGGGTATGACCTAACAGAAAACCTGTCGGCAGAAGCATTCATCCAGTTTGACTTTGAACCCTTAGACATTCCACCTAGAGGTTCATACTACTCGCCGTTAGATATTGTCGGCCCGGGCGCAAGTTACTTAATGCTGTCGTCAGGCAAATCCCCTGACGACCCAAGCAATGCTGCGGACACATTAAACCCGTTAGCCTTTTTAAGCGGCGCCAGGCCAACAGACGAAGCGATTCAAGCAGGCTGCATCAATAGCGCGTCGATTAACTCAGAATCGAATGGCTCGACCATAGATCATTATTCTAAAGATCCCGACCCAACGGGAGACACCAACACCGCTGTCCCTTATGCAGATAGAGGCGGTGTTTTTGGGCGTACATCTTGCGTACTGGATGACATTCATCCGGATCCAGATGGGCAGTGGGGACTTTCGTTCAAATGGTATTCAGAGGCGCTCAACGACACCGAATTTGGCTTCTACTTTTCGAACTACCATTCTCGCCTACCGCTAGGCGGCGTCTATGCCGCTAGCCGTGGGAACTCTGACGGACAACCTCTAATAAACGGCGTATCTACAGCAATACAAGGTATTACCGACTTGCTCCCAATTGGCACGCCTGACTTAGAGTTAGTCCCCGTACTAAATGGTATTGCAGTGGTAGACACGATTTCTGCTTCATTTGCCTACCCAAAGAACATTCGCATGTACGGCCTATCTTTTAATACCACGTTGGGAGATATTTCGATCTCGGGAGAGCTTGCTCATAGAGAGAATCTTCCAATCCAAGTAATACCCAACGATGTATTCCACTACGGCACCGCTACCGCGTTCCAGAGCGCTCGCGGGCAAGCAACACCGTCTTGTTTGGAGCTATATCGCAACCCAAACTACAACGGTGCCTGCGTTGCCCCTGAAAACAACTATGAAGTCCCAGCCGCCGCCCTAGACGTACTGTCAGAAGCACCGACAGGCAGAGCACCCGCTGGCGACCGAAGGAATCTTGACGCCGCAATTGATGGCAATCCATCAGAACAAGATTGGGTAGCACTCAACCCAGGAGACTACATTCCCGGTTGGGAGCGTTTTCCAAGTACAAACGGCAGCCTTGTTGCTTTGTATGTGCCTGAAAACAACCCATTTGGGGCTGATCAATGGGTGATCGTGAATGAAGTGGGCTTTACCAAAATTCATAACATGCCTGATCCAAGTGTTTTACCGTTCCTAACAAACGCAGTAGAAACACATGTCACCATTGGTCGTAGCGAATGCGAGCAACAAGGTGGATGCTATGGTGATACAACAGAAATTGTTGCTATCGAAGGCCAAGGCCCCAATAACGGTAGCTATGTAACCGCTATCGCAATTCAAAACGACCAACGGCAGAAAGACGGTTTCGCCACATCCTTTTCTTGGGGCATCCGCAACCTCAACCTGCTGACCTATAACAACCTACTACCCTCAACTAACTTGAAGCTATTGGTAGGCCTATTCTTAGACGTTAACGGCAGGTCGCCAGAGCCAGGTGGAAACTTTTCTGAAGGACGCAAACAATTCCTAGTTAATGCCACCTTTGAGCGCCCCTCGTTCAACTACATCATAGGCTGGGAAGGCGCAACAGGAGGCGGAAGCGGGAATTTATTCAACGATCGCGATAATATAACCATGGCCATTAGTTACGAGTTCTAGGGAAATTGGAATGGAAAGAAAAAATAGCTCGAAAAGCCGCATCCTTAAAGCGGCAATGCAGCTATTTTCAGAGCATGGGGTTGAACCGGTTTCCGTCAGCGAACTAGCCGACAAGGCTGGCGTTTCGCGCGGCACTATCTACACACACTACCCTAGTATGGAAGCCCTTTATAAAGAGTTGGCTGGCATGCTAGAAGTGGAGATGTCGAAACGAATAGATGCCACATTTGCACTGATTGACCACCCAGTAGAAAGAATGGCCGTAGCTATTCGGCTAACCATCCGCAGAGCGCAGGAAGAACCAGATTGGGGCCGCTTTTTGCTGCGCTTTGGCTTGAATGACAGCGTCATTCGTGAAGTATTGGGCGCAAGCGCATTACGCGACTTATCAGATGGACTAAACAACGGTGACTACCGCCTAGACGGCGACCAAATCACCATGGCTCTTAGCAGCATTGGCGGCTCTACACTCGGGGCCGTATATTTTGTTTTAGAAGGTTTAGCGGGTTGGCGTAAGGCTGGCAGCGATACAGCCGAATTTGTATTACGCGGGTTTGGCGTCCCTCAGGACATAGCAAAGGAAATTTCCCAAAGAGAATTGCCCGATTTGGCGACCACTGAACAATAAGCCCAGTGGCCGCCAAGCCATAAACATTAGACCTTACTTGAGCAACGCAAGAGTCTCTGCGACCAATTTGTCGCAGGACTGAATAGGGCCATCCGTCACAACAACGCGGTCGGGTCGAACCACAGCCGCCCAGCCGTAGGGCGCGGCCTTCGGAACCAACTCGCCCGTCACATCTTCCCAACACTCTGCCGACGCTTTGTCTGGGGTGTTTGGCAGGCCAAATTGAATGATTTGTCCGCCGCTACGCTCAAACTGCTCTAGGCTCTTCTTGCTTAAATGCTTAGCCGGATTACAACCAAACCCAATCAACGTGAGCTGATCATTTAACGCTTCATCGCTTAATTGATATTCACCACTAGGGCTTCGCATTAAAGCCTGCGGAATACAGCCGCCTCGGGTTAATCTGCCAGAACCACTTTTAAACAAGCCCTTCTTAAATTTATTCTCTGGCTTAATCCCCAACTCTTCCAGCATCGGCCGAGTGGCCGGAATACTTCTTAGCGTCCGCATAAAACCGTGCACCAACAAAGCCTTGGCTTTGTTACGCGGCATAATCGCGGCGCCAATAGTGCGCGCTAGCCGAATCATCGCTTGTGCGTGCGGTCGGCGCTCAGTGTCATAACTATCCAACACTTTAGTGCTAGCAGTACCACGCGTCACCATGGCCAGTTTCCAACCCAAGTTAGCGGCATCACGCAACCCTGCCACCAAGCCCTGCCCCACAAACGGCGGCGTGATATGAGCGGCATCTCCGACTAAGTGAACACTTTTCTGAGAGAACGACTTACAGCAACGCGCATGGAAGCGATAAACCGCTTTCCTTTCAATTGTCATATCTTCTGGACTACCCCAAGGCTTGAGTAGTTTGCGAATAGACTCATCTGACTCCATTTCCTCTCTACTCTCGCCCGGTTGCAGCATGAACTCCCAGCGTGTTCTGCCATTCGGCGCAACCATATGCGGCGTCGGGCGTTTCGGGTCGCAGATGAACTCAATGTGGTCAATCGGGTTAGGAACATTTTTCGCATCAACGATTAACCAATCTTCGGTATAGGTTGTTCCAGTGAAATCTTGGCCAATCATTTCTCGCACCAAAGAAGCTGCACCGTCTGCACCAATTAAAAATTTAGCTTTGATTTTCTGAGCTTTAGGCTCTCCCACATTAACCCGCGCTTCCACGCCATCCTTGCGGTTATCAAAGTCCAGCAATTCAACACCAAGCTTTACATCAACAGATGAATGCTTTTCCAGCTCACTTCTTAGCGCCTTCTCTAAATCTGGTTGATAAAACGTTACCAGTTTGGGGTGGCCATCAATAACGCCACTGGTGTTGGCATGCGCAAACTCACCGATTAACGGGCCGTGCATTTTTACGTAAGGGATCGGGACCCGATCAAATGACTCCTCGGTAAGTCCAGCCATTTGCAAAACCCTGAGCGCTTCATTGTCTAAAGCAATGGCTCGAGGTGCCATAAAAATGCCCGTTTCCTTGTCAATAACCGTTGTTTTAACGCCATAGCGACCAAGTAAACATGCCAGCGTGGCACCGACAGGGCCATACC
>JAPPPA010000214.1 GCA_028817755.1 Gammaproteobacteria bacterium
CTGTTTGATTTTAGGCGGCAGGTGGTGACCGTGTGCGATATTTTAGACCTCGATTTTGAGTCTGTCCTCGCGGCGCTAGAACGAAAGTTTATCGCTACAGGGAAAACCGTTGCCGACGAAATGGAAGTCGTACGAGAAATGGGGAGAGCGTATTCTCATGCACAAGGATGGCCTGTTATCTGGTTTTATTCCGAATTCCACGTTCAAATTAGCAACTTGCTGTATGAGCTGATTGAAGATGTCATCTCAAGCAGAGCCTATCCGCAGCATATTTTAAAGGCCTTATGGCGTGCTATACAGCACCATGATCCGGAATACTTATTCTCGTCCGAGAATCCTAAGCCTAAAGACATTTCTCGACTACCTGTCATGAAGAGCGAGGACTGGTTTGAGTCAGTAGAGTCTGAGAGCCCAGTATTAACGCATGAGGTTTTCCCAGAGGATTGGGTAACGGCCTTTGAATTTCGTCAGGTTGCTCACGATACCGAACATCATGTTGAGTACATGATTCAGTCACACCTACGATCAGTCCTTGTTTCTCAGTTCTTCCTGTCGAACATCGACTACCTAGCCAATACCGTATGGGATGAACCTAGACAGGTGGGTTACGAAAAGGAAAACCTTACTTGGGAGCAATTTCGCGAAGCTGTTAGCAACATCCAGCCTGCAGACAAAATATTAGGTAGAGATATAACTCCGTTTACGTCCAGTAAAGAATGCACAAATGGGTTCCTTGGCTTTCATACCATTTGTACCTTGTCACCCTGGGTCCTTGACGAGGCTAAACTTCGGATAGATGGTTTTTCAGTCTATTCAGTTGATGAACTCGTAGCAGTATTTGAGCCTTGGAGAGAGGGAACTCCAATTAACGACCACGAAAATAGCTATCTCAGTTTTGGAGTTAGGTTGAGAGTTAATGCTGTTTTTGTAAAGGAAATATGCGAGAGAACAGGCAAGAAATTTGTTATCAGGGAGAGAGCACAAAGGGTATTAATGGACCACTATCGGCCAAAACCAAAACGATCCTCATCGGCCGAACGCTTTGTGGTGATGAATGTTGTGGATGAGAACTGATTAGTCTATTTCGATAAGTCGCCTATCCAGTTTCTGATACGTGCAACGAAAGGCTCCGGTTGTTTGGCCCAGCTGTAATGGCTGACTTTCTCTAAACCTAAGTCATTGGCTGAAAGGTGTTGATGTTCAATATCGCAGTTAGGTAGTTTGCTAAGTAGCTCTTCGACAGCTGACCTCGGCGCGAGTTGGTCTTTGGCGAATGAGATGGCCAATACTGGTTTTTCTACTTTGGGTAGTAGCGTTTCATAGTCATTTTTAGAGCCGGTGCCGCGATATTTGCTGGTGCGGGCGTTATAAGCCCAATCGTAAATCACGCCTTTAGCTTCTTGGCCGGCAAAGCCGAGTTTGTCACCGGGGGCGTAGCCGAATAGTGCGGCTGCGGCGGCGAGGGTGTGTGTGCCGAGTAGGGTGCCAATCTTGTTTTTGTAGGCTTTGTAATAAACGGAGCAGGAGGCAACTAGGATAAGAGCATCAACCTTGTCTGGGTTGGCCGCCATATACAGCGCGCTCATTTGTCCGCCGAGGCTGTTACCGAGTAGCACGATTTTTGAGTTCGGATGCGCTTCACGGATAGTGTCGACCGCTAAGTCCCAATCAATATCCACCAAGTGGTGGTAGCTAAAGTTATCGCCTTTATGCGGCTGCTTATTGCTGCTGCCAAGGCCGCGCAGTTCCATTAACACGGCGTTGTAACCGGCGGTTTGTAGGGCTTCGGCAAACGGGCTGTAGTAACTGGCTTTAACGGCCATGGCGGGACAGATTAGAAAAACTGGCGCATCGGCATCTGTAGCTGGAAAGGCCTGTAGTTCAAATTGGTGGTCGTCGTGGGTGGTTAAAGCGATTGTTTTCATGTTTTTGTGCTTATTTTTAGCGCCCTGTAGCGGCTTTTGCTTATTTGAAATCCTCTGCTGCGGTATCCTATACGGCAATCATCCAATTTCAATTCTCTTAGGCGTCGGCTGCGGCTTGGCGCTACTAGCTAGAACATGTCGACTCAATACGATCCACAGTCCCTCGAAGCCAAATATCAACAGCAGTGGGAAACCACTGGCGCCTTCAAAGCGGTTGAAGACGAAAGCAAAGAAAAGTTTTACTGCCTAAGCATGTTCCCGTACCCAAGCGGGCGCTTGCACATGGGCCACGTGCGTAACTACACCATTGGCGACGCCATTAGTCGTTACCAGCGCATGCAGGGTAAAAACGTATTGCAGCCGATGGGTTGGGATGCCTTTGGCTTGCCGGCAGAAAACGCTGCGATTAAGCACAACGTGCCACCAGCCAAATGGACGCGCGAAAACATCGCCTATATGAAAGGCCAGCTGAAAAAGCTCGGCTTGGGTTATGACTGGGACCGCGAACTCGCGACCTGTGATCCTGATTACTACCGCTGGGAACAGTGGTTCTTTACCGAGCTATACAAAAAAGGCTTGGTATACAAAAAAGAAGCCACCGTTAACTGGTGCCCGAATGACCAAACTGTATTGGCGAACGAGCAGGTAGAAGACGGCGGTTGCTGGCGCTGTGGTACGCAAGTAGAGCGTAAAGAATTGGCGCAGTGGTTTATCAAAATCACCGATTACGCCGAAGAGTTATTAAATGACCTAGACCAGCTAGACGGCTGGCCAGAGCGCGTTAAAGCCATGCAGCGCAACTGGATTGGTCGCTCTGAAGGTTTGCAGATGAACTTCGACGTGGAAGGAGTACCACTCGAATGATATACCACGCGTCAAA
>JAPPPA010000179.1 GCA_028817755.1 Gammaproteobacteria bacterium
GCGGACGCCGGGTCACGCCAGCGCGTTCGGTGAAAATGGCCGGTAGGTCGGTCATTTCATCAATCAGAATTTCGGCAGGTTGTAGGCGTTCTATTTCGCCGTGCAGGGCTTCTTCGGTTGTTAGCTCTACTAACGTAAAACGGCCTTCGCTGAGTTCGATGGTGGCAAGGCCGTAGCCTTCGTCTGTATTCGCAATTGCGGTGAGTAGGCTTTCTTTGCGAGCGTCCAGTAGTGCTTCGTCAGTTACCGTACCCGGTGTGACGATGCGAACCACTTTGCGCTCAACCGGGCCTTTTGATGTGGCCGGGTCACCAATTTGTTCCGCAATAGCAACGGACTCGCCCATGCGAATCAGTTTGGCTAAATAACCTTCCGCGGCATGATGTGGCACACCTGCCATGGGAATCGGCTGGCCGTTCGATTTGCCGCGATGCGTGAGCGACAAATCCAGTAGTTTGGCGGCGCGGACGGCGTCGTCCATAAACAGCTCGTAGAAGTCGCCCATGCGATAAAACAGCAAGCGATCTGGCTGCTCGGCTTTGAGCGCCAAATACTGTTTCATCATTGGGGTGTGTTCTGAGCTTTTTGCGGCGGCCATGTTTTGGAACGTAATTTTTTGTCGCGGTATCGCTATTTGATACCGCGGGGCTTTATATTGGCGAGGTAAGACGGAACATTGTAACGAACCCTGTCCAAATGCCTAGCCAAGACTTAGCCGAAAACTTAGTGAAAGAAGCCGTAGCGGCAAATGTGTTGCTGGCCACGGCCGAATCATGCACCGGCGGTGGTGTAGCGAATGCGATTACTGATATTTCCGGTAGCTCGGCCGTATTGGAAGCGGGCATTGTGACGTATGCCAATTCTGCTAAGGAAAAGCTACTGGCAGTGCCAACGCAAACGTTGGTGGCGCATGGCGCTGTATCTGAGCAAACCGCCGAGGCCATGTTGGCTGGATTATGGCTGGCTACGTCGGCGGATGTTGGTGTTGCTATTACCGGTATTGCTGGCCCAACCGGCGGCACGCCGGATAAGCCAGTGGGTACGGTTTGGTTTGCTTGGGGTGACCGAAATGGCGCTGCTGAGACGGCTTGTATGAATTTTGATGGGAACCGCCAAGCGGTGCGTTCAGAAGCGGTGGAATACGCGCTGAATCGCCTTTTGGATACGGTGAATAGACTGTAAAATGTGCGCCTTTAAAAATGCGTACTGATTGAGGAAAAGAGAATGGATGATGATCGCAAGAAAGCGTTAGCCGCGGCCCTGCAGCAGATTGAAAAGCAGTTTGGCAAAGGCTCGATCATGCGCATGGGTGACGAATCAGTTGCCAAAGACATTGAAGCGATCTCAACGGGTTCTTTAACCCTTGATGTGGCCTTGGGTTTAGGCGGTTTGCCGAAAGGTCGTATCGTTGAAATCTACGGCCCTGAATCTTCAGGTAAAACCACACTGACCTTGCATGCGATTGCGGAAGCGCAAAAAGCTGGCGGCACCGCCGCGTTTGTTGATGCTGAGCACGCACTAGATCCAGCTTACGCTGCTAAATTGGGCGTAGACGTAGACAACCTATTGGTGTCTCAGCCAGATACAGGTGAGCAGGCGCTCGAAATCACCGACATGCTCGTACGCTCTGGTGGCGTAGACATCGTGGTGGTGGATTCGGTTGCTGCTTTAACACCAAAAGCTGAAATTGAAGGCGACATGGGCGATAGCCACATGGGCCTACAAGCACGTTTGATGAGCCAAGCGTTGCGTAAATTGACCGCGAACATTAAGCGCACCAACACCTTGGTGATCTTCATTAATCAAATCCGTATGAAGATTGGTGTGATGTTCGGTAGCCCAGAAACTACCACTGGTGGTAATGCGCTTAAGTTCTACTCTTCAGTCCGTATGGATATCCGCCGCATTGGTGCGATTAAGAAGGGCGACGAAGTTGTGGGTAACGAAACCCGCGTGAAAGTGGTTAAGAACAAGGTTTCACCGCCGTTTAAGCAAGCGGAGTTCGAGATTCTTTACAACCAAGGCGTGTCTCGCGCAGGTGAAATTATCGACCTTGGCGTGAAGCTGAATCTGATTGATAAAGCCGGTGCTTGGTATAGCTGCCAAGGCAACCGTATTGGCCAGGGTAAAGAAAATGTTCGCCAACATTTGCTTGAAAACCCAGAGCTAATGCAAAGCCTGGAAGCCGATATTCGTGCAGCCTTAATGCCTAAGCCGAATGCGGCTGAGGATGAGTCTCAAGAGGCCGATGCAAACGAAGGCTAGCGATAGTAGAATGCGCGCCCGTAACGCTGGTAAAACGGCGTTGCCGCGGGCGAAAACATGGCATTAGCAGTAGAAGAATGGGCAGCACTGCCCGCTGATGATCCACGACGCCCGCTCTTTGCGCGGGCGTTACGCGTTTTAGCGGCCCGAGAACATGGGCGTGAAGAATTGCGTAGCAAGCTGCTGGTGCCACCCGCACCTTGGCCCAAGCGCGGCGAAGAAGGTCGTCGTCAGCGAGCCGGTATTGAGCAAGGCGTAGCGCCAGAAAAGCCTGATGAGGACATGGTTGAAGATGTGCTCGACGCGTTAGAACGCGAAGGCTATTTGAGCGACGAACGGTTCGCCGAAAGCTTTGTGAATATGCGAGCGCGTCGTGGTCACGGCCCCGTTCGTATTAAGAACGATATGAAGCAGAAAAAGCTGGCGACTGAGTTTATCAGCGATGCTTTTGAAGCCTGTGAAACAGATTGGTTTGAGCTGGCGCGTGAAGTGCGCGAGCGAAAGTTTGGCGAAACAACGCCAACAGAT
>JAPPPA010000155.1 GCA_028817755.1 Gammaproteobacteria bacterium
TTCTAAAAGAGCACGACAGCGAGCAGCTTTACTTGGTCGGCGACATCATTGACGGCTGGCGACTTAAATCTAAATTCTACTGGCCGCAAGCACACAGCAACGTCATACGCCGTGTATTAACCCGCGCTAAGCGTGGCACCGAGGTGATTTACATCACCGGCAACCACGACGATTTCTTACGCCGCTTTGTCGATTTCAACCTGCAAATGGGCAATATAAAAATCGTCAACGAAGCCATTCACGAAACCGCCGACGGCCGCAAACTCATGGTCACACACGGTGACATGTTCGACGTAGTCACCCGTTACCACAGCTGGGTCGCTATCGCGGGCGATGCCGCCTACAACGGCTTGATGAAGGTAAACGGCAGCCTTAACTTCGCTCGTCGTCGCCTAGGCCTGCCCTACTGGTCGCTGTCTGATTACGCCAAACGCAAAGTTAAAACAGCCGTTAACTTTATTGGTGACTTTGAAGAGTCCGTCGCCCACGAATGCAAGTCTCGCGGCTTAGACGGCGCGGTGTGCGGGCACATCCACAATGCCGAAATTCGCGAGATAGACGGCGTGCAGTACTACAACACAGGCGACTGGGTCGATAGTTGCACCGCCCTAGTGGAACACCATGACGGCACCATGGAACTGCTCGACTGGTCAGACAAACGCTTTAGCAACCCCACGGAAACCTCAAACGTAGTTGAACTAAACCCACAAAACATTGCCAAAAGTGCATAACAAACAAAGAGATAAATCATGAATAGACGAATCAACAACAGCGCACGCCGCGCACGTAATCAACGGCGCATCGCCTTTATGGAGCTTGGCGGCAAAACCGACAAACCAGCGTTACCCCATCCAAGCTGTGCTCACCCCCAAGACCATTACAAGCCAAAACAGTCAGAACAATAAATCAGGCGTCTCGCCGCCCTGCTTTACCGTGCCGCACTCGCAACGATAATACGGTCACCAAACAATAATTGTGCTTTGCACAAACCCTCACTTGGTAATACCCTAGGCATATAGCAAAAAGCCAAAGGATTGCCATTCATGAGCCTGTTCAGCACCGACCCGCTCAAAGCCCTTGAAACCCAGCTAGACAACGCCGCCAACTATGGCGAATGGCGTGAAATAGCCGAACGCATGGACGAGCTAGACGGTGCCGCCGACTGGAAAGCCGAAGAGAAAAGCGAACTCTACTCTTGGCGCCTACTCCGCAACCGCCTTAACGAACTACGCCAACTACGCGCTAACGAAGACGTACGCGAACTCGTTTACTGGCTGCACGAAGGCCTACACGGCAACCTAGGCAACATGGCCAACCCTGCGCTGTACACGCACTCTCGTGTCGGCACCAAAAACATCGTTACCGAATACATCAACGAAGTAGCCGACGCCCTTCAATGGATTTGCGATAACGACTTCGAAGAACTCCCATTTGGCGAGAAAATGCGTTTCTTCAAACGTACCGCCAAATGCTTTGGCCGCTCTGGCCTACTGCTTTCAGGCGGCGCCACGCTCGGCATGTTCCATATTGGTGTATGCCGCGCCCTGTATGAAGAAGGCCTAATGCCGCGGGTTATTTCCGGCTCCAGCGCGGGCTCCATCATTGCCGGTGCCATCTGCGCCCATACCGACGAAGAAATCCCCGCCTTCTTCGACCCCGAATACCTTTATCTTCAAGCCTTTCGCCCACACGGCGTAAGAAGCGCCATCAAAAACCGCTCCATCATGGACAGCAAGCAGCTTTCACACTGCCTGCAAGAAAACATTGGCGACCTCAGCTTTGAAGAAGGCTTTGAACGCACCGGCCGCATCCTAAACGTGCCTATTTCACCTGTCGCCAGCAACCAAATGCCGCGACTGATGAACTACCTCACCGGCCCTAACGTTCTTATTCGTACCGCCTCGCTCGCCTCTTGCTCCATTCCAGCCGTATTCCCACCAGTACGCCTGCTCGCAAAAGACGTAGAAGGCAATATCGTGCCGTACCTACCCACACTCAAATGGTCAGACGGCAGCCTTACCTCAGACCTACCCATGCTGCGCCTAGCGCGTCTGCACGACGTAAACCACTACATCGTTAGCCAAGTAAACCCGCACGTTGCGCCGTTTATGAGCAAGAAAAAGGTTAAACGCCGCTCCGGCATCTGGGGCATGGCACGCGGCATTACCCGCACCACCATCGAAGCCAATACCAAAGAATTCTTAGAAGTCGCCAAAAACAGCGTAGACCACCCGCTCGCCAAGCGTGCCCTGGGCGAAGCCCACAAAATGCTTAACCAGCAATACTACGGCGACGTCACCGTGATTCCGAAGTTCGACCCACGCCTATTCGCCAAAGTACTGTCTAACCCAACACCCGCAGACATCTCAGACTTCGTAGACGCCGGCATGCGCCAAACCTGGACTGAAATGGAACGCATGCGTAATGCCGTCACCATCAGCCAAACCTTCGAAAGCTGCATCCACAAGCTCAAAACCCAAGCCAACCAGAAACCTTCTGGGCCAGAGCAAAAACGCGCACCGCAGCTCAGAAGAGTTAGCTAGCGACTCTTACGTAAAGACTAAATACGTGCCCTGTCATACTAGGCGCACCTTCATGGCGAGACAAACACCATACTGTGTTTACTCAAAAATTGGCGTTAGGCACCACCCCAGAGAATAAGCAAAAAAACCAAAACCAAAACCAAAACCAAAACCAAGCGAATCATGTCGGACATAAAAATCACAACAAGCGCTCCATTACGTGTCCATAGATTAACGTTAATACTCGTTTACGATTTCTATTAA
>JAPPPA010000055.1 GCA_028817755.1 Gammaproteobacteria bacterium
CTCACACCCGCGGCATCGAGTGTTTTGTACCATTTAGCTCGCCGAGAACTGCTATCCAAACCACCACACACCACTAGCAAGCAGGTATCTGGTGGTGGGTTTTGCGCCCAAGCGACTAACGCTTTGGCACCCGCATCGCCGGGTTTGCCGGTTGGCAGACGCACTTCAATCAAACGTTGCTCCGCAAAGAGTGAAAGGTTTGCACCACCCTCTTGCAAGCTTTCCCATCGAAAGCCCGGCTCTACGTGATAAACCTGACGCTCCGAATAGCCTTGAGCTCTCGCTGCTCGCCGCACCTCATCTAAGCATTCTTCGACCAGCAGCATCTCATCACCACCAATCAGCCATACCGGCGCTAAGCCTTGGCGTTGAAGGTGCTGAGCAATGCCATCGGGATAAACCTGCATAGAGCGTTTGCGCTATTCGCCGCTTAGCTGACCAACAGCTGCGCGGGTAATTTGATTGGCCAAATAACGGGCCATTTCGTCGTAAAGGCTGCGCGCTTCGGCTTCTACCGCCAAAACCGCAGCAGGATTAAACACCTGCGCACGACGCGACTCAACGGTATTGACCGCACCCAATACAAAGGGCAATGCGCCAATGCGGCTAGCACTTTGCGGATCATCCGCTGCGCCACCAGTTACCGGTCGGCCAGCTCCTGCCGACTGGTTGTTACTACGATCCACACGATAGCTAACGCGATAAATCAGCTCATACTCTGCTGGCTCATTACCGCTACCCACCGCCAATAGACGACGATCTTGCGATTCATTCAGCAGCACAAACACAACATCAGCGTCAGTTTCGCTTTTCACCACGTTCAAACCCTGCAAGCGCAAGTTTTCACGCAAATGAGCATAAACGGGGCTGCTTGGCTTATTGGTTGCTACGTAAACGTTTTTAACGCTGTCTGGCCAAGCCACACAAGGGTTACACAGGCGGTAACCACAGGCGTTAAGCAGCAATACGCTTACACATAGAAACGCGAACTTAGCGAATTGTTTATGCATATTGCCGCCTCCTGAAACGGTATTTAAGCTACTAGCCAACCACAATGTTAACGAGCTTGCCCGGTACCACAATCACTTTACGAACGGTTTTATCGGTCGTCCACTTTTGAATGGTTTCATCGGCGAGCGCCAAGGCTTCAATTTCATCTTTGCTAGCACTAGCGGCCACGCCAATACGTGCGCGTAGCTTGCCGTTTACTTGTACTACTAGCTCTAGTTCGTCTTTCACTAAAGCGCTTTCGTCGAATGCTGGCCAACCTGCGCTCATCACGTCGTTGTCGTGACCTAGCTGCTGCCATAATTCCGCCGCGATATGCGGCACAATCGGCGCTAAGCACAGCACGATGGCTTCTAGCGCTTCTTGACGCACGGCCTGGCCTTGCTCGCTGCTGTCATCGAATTTCGCTACAGCGTTGCTGAGCTTCATCATCGCCGCGATGGCTGTGTTGAATTTGTAGCGCTGCTGGTAATCGCTGCTAGCTTGCTTAATCGCGGTATGCGTTTCTAAACGCAGTGCTTTCTGCTCGCCGTTTAGGTTGGCGGTATCCAAAGCTACTTCAGTCGCAGCATGGCCTTCAACCTGCGCCCATAGGCGTTTTAGGAAGCGACTAGCGCCGTCTACGCCTTGGTCGTTCCACTCCAGGCTTTGCTCTGGCGGCGCGGTGAACAGGATGAATAGGCGCACGGTGTCGGCACCGTATTGCTCAATCATTTCCTGCGGGTCAACGGTGTTACCTTTGGACTTAGACATTTTAGCGCCGTCTTTTAGCACCATGCCTTGGGTGAGCAAGTTTTTGAATGGCTCGTCGCTGGTGACTAAACCGGTATCACGCAATAGCTTGTGGAAGAAACGCGCATACAGCAGGTGCAAAATCGCGTGCTCAATACCGCCGATGTATTGGTCTACTGGCAGCCAGTAATTGGCGCGGTCATCTAGCATCGCATCTTTGTTATCGGCCGAGCAGTAACGCGCGTAGTACCAGCTCGACTCCATAAAGGTATCGAAGGTATCGGTTTCACGAACGCCATCAGCTAGCTCTGAGAATTCAGGCATTTTCTTGATCGGCGAACTCACGCCATCAAGCTCTACGTCTTCTGGTAACGCTACTGGGAATTCAGCGGCTGGACGCTCAGTACCTTCGGCGTCGTATTCCATTGGAATTGGGCAACCCCAATAACGCTGGCGAGAAACGCCCCAGTCACGCAAGCGATAATTCACTTGGCGCTTACCTAGGTTTTTCGCTTCCATCCATTCAGCAATGGCATTGAAAGCGTCAGCAGAACTTAGGCCAGTAAATTCGCCTGAATCCACCAACACGCCTTTATCGGTAAAGGCCGCCTCGCTGATATCGGCGTTACCTTCAGCGTTGTTAATCACTTGCGTAATGGCAATGCCATATTTGCTGGCAAATTCGTAATCGCGCTGATCGTGACCGGGTACAGCCATAACCGCGCCGGTGCCGTAGCTCATCAATACAAAGTTAGCGGTCCATACTGGCACCAACTCACCCGTGACTGGATGCTTGGCTTTTAGGCCGGTATCCATGCCACGTTTTTCCATGGTTTCGAGGGTTTCCTCGTTTACCGCGGTTTGTTTGCATTCAGCGATAAAGGCGGCCAGTTCGGCATTGTTTTCAGCCGCTTGTAGCGCTAGCGGGTGTTCTGCTGCCACGGCCACATATGTCACCCCCATCAGAGTGTCTGGGCGCGTGGTGTAGATTTCGCGTGGCGTACCGTCCACGTCGAATTGCCTCTGCAAACCTTCAGAGCGACCAA
>JAPPPA010000019.1 GCA_028817755.1 Gammaproteobacteria bacterium
GGCTAAATAGCTGCACACGCGCCAAACGCAAACGTGCTACATGCTTCAAACTGTCACGTGCCGAGCTATCCAATACCCATTTAAGCTGACGAGCCGCTTCGTCAGGGTTGCCCGCTTCTAAAGCAACAACCGCAAGTGAAAGCGCTGTATGAGCCGCGTAAGGGCTGCCCGGATATTCTTCGATCAACTCACCGCCTAGTTCACGCGCTTTATCGGTGTTACCGGCTGCTGCTGCATCACGTACTTCTTCATAAGCACCAGAGGCTGAACGAGCAAGCTCAGTTTGATAACTGTCCCAGCTGCGATAACCCAAGATAGAACCTGCACCCAACAAAACACCTGCTAGTAGGTATTTGCCGTTTTCTTTAAACCACGACTTTAATTGGTCTAACTGTTCTTCTTCTGTTGCGTGAATATCAACCACGTTGGTCTCCAGTAATAGTTGCTAGGCCACTACGGCGCTAGTCTCTGCATTAATTCAGTATTTAATTCGGCCAAACTGACCGTTGTTTGTTCCGCGTTATTACGTAGATCTTTAATCACAATAGTGCCTGCATCTGCCTCATTGTCACCCACGACAAGGGCTAATGCCGCACCTGATTTATCCGCTCGCTTAAATTGCGCTTTAAAACTGCCGCCACCGGCGTTTACCTGCACACGGAAATTAGCGTCACGTAAATTTTCGGCCGCCATTACACCATATTGTTGCGCGCTATCGCCGACTAACACCATGTAAATTTGCGGCGACTGCTCACGCTCTAACGCGTCGGGCATTAGGGCAAGCAAACGCTCCATGCCCATCGCGAAACCAATCGCGGAGGTTGGGCGGCCACCTAACTGCTCTACCAAGCCATCATAACGGCCACCAGAGCATACGGCGTCTTGTGCGCCCAGTTTATCTGTTTTCCACTCAAACACCGTGCGCGAATAATAATCTAAGCCGCGCACAAGTCGTGGGTTCAACTCGTAGGCAATGCCGGCCTTATCCAAGGTCGCGCATAAGGTAGCAAAGTGCGCTTTAGACTCATCATCTAATGAGTCAGGCAAACTTGGCGCTTGAGCAATGATTTCGGCTAGCGCAGGATTCTTGCTATCTAGGATACGTAGTGGATTAGACTCAAGACGGCGCTTGCTGTCTTCATCCAACTGATCAATATGGCCGGTGAAATATTCCACCAGTTGCTCACGGTAAACCGCACGAGATTCTGCTGTACCCAGCGAATTCAACTCTAAACGCAGGCCATCAATACCTAGGCGTTTCCAGAGTCGCGCAGAAAGCATAATGAGTTCTGCATCAACATCAGGGCCATCAATACCAAATACTTCAACACCGACTTGGTGGAACTGACGGTAACGACCTTTTTGCGGACGCTCACGACGGAACATTGGGCCCTGGTACCAAACCCGCTGTTGCTGGTTAAAGGCCAAACCGTGCTCAATTACTGCACGTACACAACTTGCGGTGCCTTCTGGACGAAGGCTTAACAAGTCGCCCGCCTTCTTTTCAGAGCTGCGGTCTTGCCAGGTGTACATTTCTTTTTCGACGATATCGGTAACTTCACCAATCGAACGGCAGAACAACGCAGTTTGTTCCACCAAAGGCATGCGCATTTCTTGATAACCGTACTGGTCAAGTACGTCACGCACAGCACCTTCTAAGAACTGCCAGCGAGCAGATTGCTCTGGCAGCACATCATTCATTCCACGAATTGCTTGAATTTTATCAACCACAGTAACGTTACTTTATTGGCCTGGTGCTTTACTGAGCAGGGTTAAGAACAAAGCGAGCGGTGTTATTACTCTTATGCCACGCACTATGGTCATACTGCTGACCATTCACTAGCATTTTCACACCCTTGGCGTTACCAAAGTGAATTAACAAAGGCGCCTGACCCTGCACTACTTTGGTGTCACCTGCTTTAAGCAAGTTGCGATAAATACGCTGTTCACGACCGTCACGAATCGACACCCATGATTCACGCAAGCCGGTAAGCGTTAGCTCAACCATACCCGGCGCAAGCGTTTCTTCGACAGCGGGTTCCGCTGCAATCTCTTCCGCATCTAACTCCGACCTTTCAGGAGCTGACTCGGCTGCTGTAGCTTCCTCAGGTTCTTGAGCAGGCTCTGCGTCCTCTGTCACTTGCGCTTCTTCAGTAATTGCTTCGGCCACAACGGGTTGCGCTGCTTCGGGAGCCCCCGCAACAGCATCCTCTTTTAAGCCACGCAGCAATTGCGCACTGCCTTCATCAGCCGTTGCTTGCTCACTCGCGGCTGGTGTGCACGGTGGCGCAGCTGGGTGAGCAACCGACTCAGCAGGCTGAATTGTTTCAGGCGCTACAGAACGCAAGCTATCCGTAGACACCGGTTCTTCACCCGGCTTCGACCAATACCAAGCCACGGCAACAATCAGCAGGAACGCTAACAAAACCCAAAGCCAGCGGCCGGCACCGGATTCCTTAGTTTCAATAGACGTAGACACAGCCAATGCTTCAGGCGCGGGGCCTGCTAATGCGTCGTATTCAGATACTAGTAACTCACCATCAACACCTACTAAGCGACCATAACCGCGCAGGTAGCCCTTGGTAAAAGTCGGGCTTGGTAATTGGTCTACATCATCAGCTTCTAAGGCACGAATCACACTCGTGTCCAAACGAAGCAAAGACGCGACTTCTGAAACCGCCATATTCTTTGCTGCACGGGCAGCGCTTAAACGAGCGCCTGGACCTTGAGGGCCTTTCGTCTCTTTCGGGCTTTCTTCGGTAGCCGCGGCTTGCGGTTTAGGCG
>JAPPPA010000129.1 GCA_028817755.1 Gammaproteobacteria bacterium
GCGACCGCCTATCCGCCTTTGATGTGGTGCTGCCCGACCCGATTCCCGGCAAAGGCGAAGTGCTGACTCAAGTGGCACGTTTTTGGTTTGCGCGTACCGAGCATTTGGTGAAAAACCACTTAGTGGATATGCCGCTAGAAGACGTGGTCAAAGATCCTGCTGAACGTGAAGCTATTGGCGATCGCTGGATGATCGTGCGCCGACTCAAAGCGTTGCCAGTTGAAGCGATTGTGCGCGGCTACATTATTGGTTCTGGCTGGAAGGACTACCAAGCGACCGGCGCGGTATGTGGCATTGCTTTGCCCGAAGGCATGGAAATGGCCCAGCAGCTGCCAGAGCCACTGTTTACGCCTTCCACCAAAGCAGAAGTGGGCGACCACGACGAAAACATCAGCTTTGAACAAGCGCAGCAAGTCTTAGGTGAAGAGATCGCGAACAAAGTGCGCGACCTGAGTTTAACTATCTACAAGGACGCGGCAGCGTACGCGCTAGAGCGCGGCATCATCATTGCCGATACTAAGTTTGAGTTTGGGTTAGATGAAGATGGCGAAATCATTCTAATTGACGAAGCGCTTACACCAGACTCCTCGCGTTTCTGGCCGTTGGATGAGTGGCAACAAGGCCAGAACCCACCTAGCTTCGACAAACAGTTTGTACGTGACTATCTAGAAACGCTTGATTGGGACAAAACCGCACCTGGCCCAACACTGCCTGCCGAGATTTTGCAGCAAAGTGCAGACAGGTATCGCCAAGCGCAGCGTTTGCTTACCGAAGCCTAGAGGCTTGACCAACATCCTCAAGGGTGTACGCTGAGCGAAAGATTAGCGGAGACGCAGCGTGAAAATACGTATTGATATCAAAGTAAAACCTGAAGAAGTGCGTACCTTGATTGGCTTGCCAGATGTGGCAGGTTTGCAAGAAGACATGATTCAGTACATTCGCGAGAAGATGGCTGCAGGTGTTGATGGCTTTGAGCCGCTCACACTGATGAAGCAAATGGTACCGGTATCAATTCAAACCGCCGAAGGCTTGCAGAAAGCCTTTATGAAAGGTTTCAGTAAAGTTGCTGGTGGTAAAGAAGAAGCCGACGACGAACCAGAAAAGAAAACGCGGCGTCGTAAATCAGCTGACTAATTCGCAAACGCTTTAAACAAAAAAAGGCCGCTCAAATGAGCGGCCTTTTTTGTCTCGTAAGTCTAAATCTAGCTTAGCTAGTTTTAACTGTGGTCTTACGAGTCGTAGTGGTCTTACGAGCTGCTGGCTTCTTAGCTGCAGTCGTTTTCTTAGCGGCTGGCTTGGCTGCTGCTTTCTTAGCTGGCGCTTTTTTAGCAGCAGGCTTAGCGGCAGCTTTCTTAGCTGGTGCTTTCTTTGCAGCAGGCTTTTTAGCGGCTGGTTTCTTCGCGGCAGGCTTAGCACCTACAGCTTTAACCAAAGCAGTTAGCTCAGCGCGTGCTTTAGAAACAATGTCGCCGCCTTTGCTGGCGTCTTTAACGTACTTGTTACCAGCCTTGCTTAGGCCGTCAACTTGCTTTTGAAGAATAGCGCGTAGCTCATCAACGCTTTTAACGCCTTTAGCTTTCTTTAACTCGTCTAGTACAGACTCGTAACCAGCTTTAAGTGCAGCTAGTTCGATTTGCGCTAGTTCGTTAACGCTGTTTTTAACAATGTCACCACCTTTGGTCGCGGCAGCAGCAGCTTGCTCACGTAGTTTGGCGGCTTGGTCGGCTTGAGCTTTAACCTGTTTGGTTAGGTCTTGGGCTTGAGCCTTAAGTTGTTTAATGCTGTCCTGAATTGCCATGTTAATGACTCCCAAAAAATGTTGCAGTGCAATAAAATTGCCGTAAAAGTACCGGTTGATCGTTACAAAGTCAAGAAACACCTAACATTAGATAGCTAGCGTCTCCATTTCTACAGTCGCCTAAGAGGGTTAGTCGAGCTTATTCCTCTGGCGGTTGCCAATTTTTTGCGCGGACTTTTTCTTTAATAAAGCGGACTGAAATGGTGCCGTCCTTACCATGCCATTCTGCTCTGGTGGTTGAAATACCTGCCATGTTGGTGCTTTCCGTGACGTCGGCTTTGCCGATTAAGCTCTGAACTTCAGCGATCGTCATGCCGTTTTCTAATTTATGGTAGTTCTCTTCAGTCACTTTTGAGCACGCGACTGTTAATAAAGCGATAGCGCTAACGCATAAAATTTTTAGAGACTTCATTTGGCTTCCTAAGAGTTGGGCTGAGGTGTTTTCTTGCGGCCCGAGATTTATTGTTGCTTCGATTCTAGCACGCAGATTCATCCTGTCATCTTACATACCGTCTCGTTGCTGAAAGCTACGCCGTAATCCGTTAAAGTTGCGCCTGTTTTTAAGGTTTCCCTGTAGGGTTTATTCATCATGTCTATGCAGTCCCCGGTTATTTCGGCTTCTATTCTGGCCGCAGATTTTGCGCGCCTAGGTGAGGAGGTCGACAACGTGATTGCCGCGGGTGCCGATTGGGTGCACTTTGATGTGATGGACAACCACTATGTGCCTAACCTCACCATTGGCCCAATGGTCTGCGAGGCGCTGAAGAAACACGGCGTCACCGCACCGATTGATGTGCACCTAATGGTAGAGCCGGTGGATGACCTGATTAAGATGTTCGCTGACGCTGGTGCCGACATCATCACCTTCCACCCAGAAGCCAGCCGCCATGTTGATCGCTCATTGCAGCTGATCAAATCGTTAGGCTGCAAAGCCGGTTTGGTATTTAAC
>JAPPPA010000158.1 GCA_028817755.1 Gammaproteobacteria bacterium
ATTGTTGAGGGTGATAGCGCCCGCGTTGAGTACATCTAGGTAATGGGCTCGAGTCAGTCATGACATCGACCGCGCGTAAGCGCATTGTCGTCTTAATTTCCGGTAATGGCCGTAACCTTCAGGCCATTATCGACGCTTGCGCCAACAACAGCATTAATGGCGACATCGTTGGCGTAATTAGCAATAAAGCCGATGCTTACGGTCTTATTCGCGCTCGTCAGGCCTCCATCCCTACCTGCATTATTCCGCACCAAGAATTTGCTGACCGGGAAAGCTTCGACGCAGCGATTCAGGATCAAATCGACCTGCTGGACGCAGACTTAGTCGTACTCGCGGGCTTTATGCGGATTCTCACGGACGACTTTGTGCGCCACTATCTTGGTCGCATGATAAATATTCATCCGTCTCTGTTACCTAAATACCCAGGCCTAAACACGCATCAACGGGCATTAGACGCTGGAGATGCCACTCATGGTGCAACCGTACACTTCGTCACTCCGGAACTGGATGCGGGTCCGACAGTCTTACAACACAGCCTGACAATTAACACTGACGATACAGCAGAATCATTAGCCGAACGTGTGATGGAAGAAATTGAGCTTGCGCTCTATCCCAAAGCCGTTGCACTCTTCTGCGACAACGTAGTCACACTGTCCGACACCGCACCGTATCGCACACTAAATACACCAGAGACATAGAACGAGAGACATTGAGATGCCACTTCTGACTAGCCTCATGAACAAATTAAGCCTGCTGCTCGCACTCACTATTTTCAGCGGCGCAGCACTCGCATTTAAATCGCATAACACGGAATACGAAGTATTCTGGGGTGATCGCAGTGTTGGCACGCTAGCCGTGGAAGCAACTGCAGGTGAAGATACCGCTACTGTGGTTTCCAAGCTTAACGCTCATGGTATTGCCGCTGCGGTTATGCCCGGCACACGTACTCAAACTAGCCAATTCATTAAAGCCGATGGTGATTGGCAGCAACAAAGCTTGCTCGCCACACGCACCAAACGCGTTAAAGTCGGTTTGCGCGGCTCGCGCGAAGAAGAGGCCGTAATGAATACCATTGAGTTTGATCACGCCAATGGTAAAGCCGTCGCCACCGAGAAAAAAGACACCGTCACGTTAGAGGTGGACGCCAAAACTGCTGATCGCCAAAGCCTGATGCTATTGGTTACCGAGCGCTGGAAAGCCGCTAGCGAAGAAGAGCGTAAAGCCGGTATTCCTTATACCTTTATCAACGGCATCAAACTCCGCACCTACACCTTCCGCGAAGTGCGTACCGAAACACTGGAAACCGACGTCGGCACCTTCAACGCCGTTAAATTGGTACACGGCTCTGAGGACGATAAACACACCGTAGTATGGCTAGCCGAAGAATTAGATTACTTCCCTGTCGGTTTTGACAAAGCGCGTCCGCGCAGCAAGGGCGTCTCAGTCACTACTCGGATTTCTCAGTTACCCGAATTTAAGTAACCCAAAACCCCCATAAAAAAGCCCGCTTTATAGCGGGTTTTTTTATAGCTGACTTTGTCGGCTTATGTACGCGGCAAAGTCACACCAGTTTGGCCTTGGTATTTACCACCACGGTCTTTGTAACTGGTTTCGCAGACTTCGTCACTCTCGTAGAACAACATTTGCGCCACACCTTCGTTGGCGTAAATCTTCGCAGGCAACGGCGTGGTGTTTGAGAACTCCAAGGTCACATGGCCTTCCCACTCCGGCTCTAACGGGGTGACGTTCACAATAATGCCGCAGCGCGCATAGGTAGATTTACCCAAGCACACCGTGAGCACATTACGTGGCACGCGGAAGTATTCCACGGTACGCGCCAAAGCAAACGAGTTTGGCGGGATGATGCAAACGTCGCCTTTAAAGTCGACAAAGCTGTCATCTGAGAAGTTTTTAGGATCAACCACCGCCGAATTAATGTTGGTGAAGATCTTAAACTCATCAGCACAGCGCACGTCGTAACCGTAACTACTAGTGCCGTAACTAATGATTCTTTGATAATTCACGTGGCGCACTTGGCCCGGCTCAAACGGGTCTAACATGCCCTCGTTTTCTGCCATGCGGCGAATCCACTTATCGGATTTAATACTCATCTACTTTCTCTATTGTGTTGCCGTCGGCGGTACCGACGTCACTTTAATCGCACCAAATTTACCTGCATGGTCAACTTTTGTCAGCGACAAACGCGCGGCAACCTTCAGTGCCAACTCGCGGTAAATTTCAGTAATCGGGCTGTCCGGCTGCGCCACCACGGTTGGGCAACCACTGTCCGCTTCCATGCGGATATTAATATCTAAAGGCAAGGCTGCAAGCAATTCAGCTTCCTGCTCGGTCGCTAAAGTTAAACCACCACCCTCGCCAAAAATATGTTCTTCGTGGCCGCAGTTTGAGCAAATATGCGTGCTCATATTTTCAACCACACCCAGCACATTCACGTTCACCTTCTCAAACATGCGCAAACCTTTGCGCGCGTCTAACAAGGCAATGTCTTGTGGCGTGGTCACAATCACCGAACCCGCCACCGGAATTTTTTGGCTCAACGTCAGCTGGATATCGCCAGTACCCGGCGGCAAATCCACAATCAGATAATCAATATCTTCCCAAAGCGTTTCGCCTAGCAGCTGATTCAAAGCCTGCGTCACCATTGGGCCACGCCAAATCATCGGCTCTGCTTCATCAATCAAGAAGCCAATCGACAT
>JAPPPA010000056.1 GCA_028817755.1 Gammaproteobacteria bacterium
CATATGGACCAACCAGAGCAAACCATTCTGGATGCAGCATTGGAACAGCGAAACGACATTCCTTACAGCTGCATGGGCGGCGCCTGTGGCAGCTGTCGCGCAAAGCTGGTGAATGGCTCAGTGGATATGGATCAAAACTTTGCGTTAGATCAGTCGGAGCTCGATGCAGGCTATGTGCTGACCTGCCAATGCCATCCCACCTCAGAAACGGTGGTTTTAGATTACGACGCCTAGGGCGTTCAAAAATAGAAAGGAGATGGCTTAGGCCATCTCCTCTTTCGGTGTGCGAGCAATCAAGGCTTTAACACCGTCCATCGGTGTTTGGCCTTCATACAGCACGGCATAAACCTGCTGGGTAATTGGCATATCAACGTCAAACTGCTGCGCAACACGCCAGACTTCATCGGTTGTCATTACACCTTCCACAACCTGTTTAATCTCGGCTTTGGCCTCTTCTACGGTCAGGCCCTTAGCCAGCGCGAGGCCCATACGGCGGTTCCGGCTTAGGTTATCGGTACAGGTTAAAACGAGGTCGCCCAAACCCGCCAAGCCCATAAAGGTTTCACGTTGGGCACCAAGCTTCATGCCTAAACGGTTCATCTCAGCAAGGCCGCGAGTAATCATACCGGCGCGTGTATTCGCGCCTAGATTAAGGCCATCGATAATGCCAGCGGCAATCGCTAATACGTTCTTAACCGCACCACCCAGCTGCACACCAATGATGTCGCCGTGAGTGTAGGCACGCATAGCGTGACCATGCAGGTAGCCAACAATATCTTTAGCAAATTCAGGGTTGGGAGATGCCACCGTAACCGCTGCAGGCAAACCTGCCGCTACCTCTTTCGCAAAGGTTGGGCCAGACACGATAGCGACCGGCACTGGGCCCAAAATTTTCATCGCTACATTATGTAAAAACTCACCCGTGCCGCTTTCTAAGCCTTTAGTAATCCAAAACACTCGGCCATTCTCAGGGAAGTGCGGCTTCAGCATTTCTAGGGTTTCGCGAAAAGCGTGGCTGGGCACGCTAATCATAAAATCACGGCAGCCCGCACAGGTTTCAGCAAAATCAACTTGCGGCGTTAGCAGCTCTGGAAATTCATCATTTGGCAGATAACGTTGGTTGCGGCGCGTGTTAATCATGTCCTGCATTTGCGCAGAATCTCGGCCCCACATTTTCACTGGTTTGTTGCAACGCGCGATCTGAATAGCAACCGCTGTACCCCATGAACCAGCGCCAATGGCGGCAAGTGGTGTGGGATCGTTTTGCATGAGCACTCCTTAGGTCGCTATAACAATTAGGGAAAAGACGGGCGTTAGTTGATTTTAACGAGCATTTGTACCGTTTTGTCATGCTCTTGTAACGCAGGTAATATCCACCGACAAATAAAATTCTGGCCCTTATTTTTTAGCTGATAGAAACGGAAGCTATCAGCCTTGCAGGCCGTGGAGGCTTAATATGGATAACAACGATCGCAAAGGCAATAGCCATCGCAGCGAAGTGTCACGTCGCGGTTTTTTACGCGCAGCAGGCACCGCGGGAGTTGCTACAGCAGCTAGCGCATCACTACTAAGTGGTTGCTCAAGTTCACCTGGCTCTAATGGTGGGCGCACGGTGGTTACACCTGGCGGCGAAACACCAGCCAATCCATTCCAACACGGCATTGCCACGGGCGACCCACTACAAGACCGCGTGGTGTTCTGGACCCGCGTGACTTACGACACTGCCCTGTTTGGCGACCGGAATTTAGTCACCTTAAAAATTTATGGCGCCGCCGATGTAAACAACATTGACGGCGGCACGGCCACACCCATCAACACCGTGGTAGTGCCTGCAATTGCGGATCGTGATTACACCGTCAAACTCGACATAGCGGGCCTCAGCTCTTACACCACGTATTACTACCAGTTTGAAACCTCGCTGGGTGAACACGACTTTAAATCTGCCATTGGCCGCACCAAAACCCTCGCGGCGAACACCGCGGCCGATGATCTGAAAATTACCGATGCACGCCCAAATAGCGGCGGCGACGAGAAACACCTACGTTTGGCATTGGTGTCTTGCTCTAGCTTGGCGCATGGCTTCTTTAACGCCTACGCCCGCCTAGCAGAGCGCCCTGATATCGACGTGGTACTGCACCTTGGTGACTATATTTATGACTACGCCAGTGCTGATGTAGATGCGCCGGGCGGTGCCCAAAACGACGCTAGCACCCCGGCACCTGCCGGTACCGAAGGTGACGAGGCCGAATACGTTTACGGCAACATTCGTACCTATGAGCCGAAACACGAGATTTCTTCACTAGAGGACTATCGCAGTCGCCACGCGCAATACAAACGTGATGCCGACCTACAAGAGCTGCACCGCCAGCATCCCATGATTAATATTTGGGACGATCACGAACTGGTAGACAACGCTTATCGCTGCCTAGCGAAAAACCACAACACCAATAATGGTCACCGCTTTGATGACGAGGGCAACCCTGTCACCGAAGCGACCTCGGCCACACGTACCGACACCGGCGGTTCAACGACCGTGTCAGAAGTCTGGGTCGATCGCGCCTTTAACGCCGTGCAGTCATATCGTGAGTGGCTACCTATTCGTGAGCCACAACTCGTTGGCAATACCTTGTCGATTAACGGCAGCACCGTCGACATCACCGCGTATTTAGATGCGCTACCTAATGACGAGTCTCGCGACTTATTCCGCGCTCAGTCGCCTATTATTTTCCGCAGTTTTGACATGGGCAGCCTCGCTACTGCGCATATGTTAGATACGCGCTTTATTGGTCGCGATGTGGAAACACAGGGCAACGGCCAACTCGGCGGTGGCGCCGGTTTTAATAGCTTTACGCCAGATGACACCGCCGCAAACGCGGCACTAGACACCGCTGGCGAAGAGTTAGATTGCAGCACCGCCGATGACAGTACCGCAGAACGCGCTCGTCATGAAGACACCACGCCAGTCGATAACCCGGGCACCGCGCACACCCTGCTCGGCCCCACACAACGCGGCTGGTTGAGCTCACAAATTCGAACGGCAACAACAGCGAATAAACGTTGGAACCTAATCGGCCAACAAATCATGGTGTCGCCATTATTCCTGATCAACATGGGGCCGGACACCGAAAACGCCTACCGCGAATTCCTAAACCCGGACCAGTGGGATGGCTACCTACAAGCACGTTCAGCGTTGTTGGACGAGTTTGAAAACAACTGCCTCTTTAACGACGGCGCTAATCAAAACAAAAACGCCATTGTGCTAACCGGCGACATCCACACTTCATGGGCTTTTGATGTCACACGCGAGCCCGGCGTAGGTGAGATCAACAACTCACTTAGCGGCCTATCACCAGTGCCCATTCCAAGCCCACCCGGCGGCACCACATATAACGCGGATACCGGCGCGGGTTCTCTCGCTGCTGAATTTGTTTGTATGTCAGTGACCTCTCCCGGCCTGCCGATCCCGGACCAAGATATTCCCGGCGTTGGCACAGTAAGCGCCGCTAACTTATTACAAAGCCAGAACCCGCACCTGCGTCAGGCCGACTTCTCTCGCAAAGGTTATGTGCTGCTAGATGTTCGCGAATCTTACGTACAAGCACAGTGGTGGACCGTTGGCCGCGAGCCTGAACAGGCTACAAACCAAAATACCCATGAAGTGCTATTTACGCACCGCGCAGTAAATAACGGAGACGGCGACCTGCACGTTCCCAAAGGCGGGGTAGGCGTGGCCGAATACGAGCCAGAACGCCCAAATGCACCCGCGCTAGCGCCGCAAAGCAGCCAAGGATAAATCATGAAAAACATTCACAAGTTAACCGTATCGCTTGCGGCATTAGCCCTAAGCGCTTGCAGCGGCAGCCCCGGCGGGCCACTAGCACAAGATGATCCACCGCCACCGGGCCCTTCTGGCGAAAACGCATTAACCGTTGTGGTGGTTGCTATTGATAGCTTGATGCCAGAAGACGTGGACGCCACCACCATGCCGAACGTCAACGGCCTGATTACTAACGGCACCTACTTTTTAGAAAGTCGCTCAGTTTTTTCTGCCGAAACCATTCCGAATCACGTTGCGATGATGACTGGCGTATACCCGGATCGCAACGGCATTCCGACCAATAACTTTTGGGATAAAGACGCACTACCGGGCAACCCTGGCGACGAAGACCTAGACAACCCAAATGAACTAGAAGCAAAAACGCTGTTCACGTGGATTGACGAGCAATGCCGCCAAGGCCTTACGACGAGCAACCCCGATATTCGCCACGCCGCAGTGCTGTCAAAAACCTACCTGTGGGAAGTATTCCGAGGCGACGATGCCGACAGCCAAACCAACGACGCCGGCATTAACAATATTGAGCCAGACACCCACTGGGACCCTCAGTCGAGCCCGTCTTACATCGGCCCTGGCTCTGAGCACACACCAGACCCCGCCACCGGCCCCGAAGCGGTTGCCACCCTGCCTGCTGCCGATTTCATCTTCATTAACTTAGGTGACGTTGACCGTAGTGCTCACGCTTCCGGCTCAACAGGCCGCCAAGGCACACGCTCTACTGCGGACCAACAAATCGGCAACATTATTTCTGCCCTGCAAGACGCAGACCGCTGGGACAACACCGTATTCATTATTTCTAGCGATCACGGCATGGACTTTTCTGCACCAGAAGCCAGCGAAGTCGGCCCAGGATTTCCACAAGACGCGCCACTTGCCGTAGGTCCTGCAGCTGGCAACTACAGCGGCGACTCGATTAGCACACAGCCACTACTGGATGATCTCGCTGCTTGTACTAACGCCGATGTGGGTACCATTAAGCCCATGCTTGCTGTTCAAAACGGCGGCACCAACAGCATTGTTATCACCGACCTCAATTCAACCGCAGCTGAGCGTGAAGGCACCATGCTGGCAGCCCGCGCTTGCTTGATGAACTTTACCGGCGAGAACACCGCGACTGACGCGCCTGCCAGCTGCGAAAGCGTTGTTGGTACCAGCTGCTTCAGCTCGCTGACTCAACCGGTCAATATCCGCGCGGTTGAACACGCGTGGTACGCAAACCCAGACCTATACACCGGCAGCGCCTTGAATGGCGCACTGGTTGGCGATACCGGTGGGGCAATGCCTGCCACTATCAAGTCACGCCATGAAAACCTTGGTGATCTGGTACTAGCGATTAGCGATGGTTTCAAGTTTTCTGAACCGGATGCGTCAGGCAACCCTATTCCCGGCAACCACGGCCACATGCCTACCATTCACAACACCATTATTGTCTCGGGCGGCGCTAGCTTCTTGGTGGCAGGCAATGCCGTTGACTCAGGCAATGATGACCACTTCGTGCGTGATCCCGGCCAGTCTGAGAACATTGACGTTGCGCCAACGGTTGCATGGTTATTGGGCTTAGACATCCAAGACGGTCAGTTCCCAGATGCTGGAAACACCTTCCCAGATTACGGCGACGCGGTGTCTCGCTCCGGCTTTGACGGACGCGTACTGTCAGAGGCCTTCAACATTACAGACTCTCCCAGCAACTGCGGCCTACTACCTGAGTAGGCCGACTTGACGGCGCTAGTGCGCGTGGTCGGGCAGACCCTCGCCATCCGCATAGCGCCCGTTAAGCAAATCCGTAATGTTTTGCTCGCCAGTGTGGCGAGTATTACCTAAAGAAATCGCATAGGGCCGCTCGGCAACCTCACCGTCGGCCCCCATTGCGTACTCACAGCTTGCGCTGCCAGCTTGCACACCTAGCGCCGACTTCACTTCAAAAGCCAAATGCACAACCCAGCTATCACCTTCGCGCTGTTGCTGCGGCGGCTCAAAGCTAGACCATTGAATATAGGTTTTAACCACCTGCTGGCATTGCTCCAGCGGTGTATGCGAATGACCGCAAGCCGTTAAGCCCGCAGCCAAGACTAGATTAGTGCTTAGGCTGTTGCGCAGCTTCATTTTGTGCGTCTTTTACCTGCTGCACATGCTGCTGGTAAATCGCTTCAAAATTAATCGGTTGCAATACAAATTGCGGGAAACTGGCTTTCATAATCAAATCAGAAATCGTTTCACGCGTATAAGGAAATAGTGCCGTTGGGCCATGCACGCCCAATGCTGGTTTTAATTCATCTTCGGTCAAGCCTTGATGACTAAAGATACCGGCTTGCTTCACTTCGGCAATGTAAGCCGTTTGCTCAGCATTAGTAGCCGTAATCGTTACCTGCAGCACCACTTCAAAGTGATCGGCCTTGCCCTCAATCGGCTCCACCTGGGTATGCACTTGCACATCCACTTTCGGTTTCCACTGCGCCTGAAAAACAGCGGGCGCATGCGGCACTTCTAAAGACGCATCTTTTAAGTAAATACGTTGCAGGTTGAATTGTTTGTTTTCGGCCATGAATTAAGTATCTGGGTTCAGCTTATTGTCGAGCTGGTCACGGTGCTCTAGCGCGAATAAATCATCGCAGCCACCAATATGCTCGCCATTAATGAAAATTTGAGGAACGGTGTGGGCGCCACCACTGAGCTGCATCATCTCAACCCGACGATTAGGCTCTAGCCCAATATCAATCAGCTCGTACTTCGCCTGCTTATGCTCCAGCAACTGACGCGCACGGTTACAAAATGGGCACCACTGGGTGGCATAAACAACAATTTTGGCTGAAACACTCATCGTCTAGTAGTGACCGATTTGGGCAAAGATAGTTGCGCAGTAAAGCAGGAGGTTTTATTTGCGCGTCAACGGCAGTTTGTCATCACGCCAAGACATGATGCCGCCCTTAAGGGTGTACAAGCTGGCAAAGCCGGCTTCTTTCAACAACATCGCACCGCGATTCGCATTTTGACCATTTTCACAGGCCACGAGCACCGGTTTAGCTTTGTCTAACTTCAGACCGGCAACGCTCTGCACCAGCTTGTCCATTGGGCTGTTATGCGCATTAGCAATGTGACCTTTGTTAAAGCTACTTGCATCACGCACATCTAGTACTTGAGCTTCTTTTTGGTTAATCAGCGCCACGGCGGCGGCCGGAATAACACTTTGGAAGCCACGTATTTTTAAAGTGATCTCGTTACCAACGAGCAACACAGCGACAATCACAAGGGCAGTACTAAGCAACAAGTGGTTGCCGATAAATTCCATTAACTGGGCCATATCAATAACAACTAGGAAATTCTCGAGAAGAATAAATATCAGATAGCGCTATTATTTCATGTTCTGAACCTAAGGAAGCTCTAATTGGGAAATACAATTGAGTTGTGCAGCAAGGCTTTCAGATTGAGGCGCGCAGAGTGCAGCATGATTATTTCATGTAAGCGAAGCGCAACAAAGAGCTGGAAGCCTTGCTGCACAACCCTTTGGGCTGATTTTGCCATTTCACATGGCGACGTTAGCCCTCGCTTACATAGAATAACTATGCTGCGCTCGCGCTGCCTTGCCCTGTAAAATGGCAAAAACAGCTCAGTTGCATTTCCCGATCAGAGCTTCCTTAAATTCTGCCCGCAAGCCATATATCGGGCAGCGTTGGGGCTGTTAAAATGCCCACCTATAGTCAAAATTTTCGAAATCGCTTATGTCTACCCCTAAGCCCGTCATGTTGATTGTGTTGGATGGTTTCGGCCACCGCGAAGAAACGCAAGACAACGCCATTGCCGCCGCGAACACGCCCAACTGGGATGCACTAAAACGCGACGCTGCTTTTTCTACTATCGATACCTCCGGTATGGCCGTCGGCTTACCAGAAGGCCAGATGGGCAACTCCGAAGTAGGCCACGTGACTTTAGGTGCTGGCCGCATCATTTACCAAGACTACACCCGCATCAGCAAAGCGATTGCCGAAGACACCATCGCCGACAATGAAGTGATTAGTGCCGCGATGAATGACATCGCTGCCAGCGGCAAAGCTTTACACCTTATGGGCTTGCTCTCACCGGGCGGCGTGCATTCGCATGAAGGTCATTTACACGGCCTAATTCGTCTTGCCGCGCGCAAAGGCGTGAAACAGGTATATGTGCATGCCTTCCTTGATGGTCGCGACACGCCACCACGCAGTGCCGAGCCTTCATTGATTGCCACACAAACCGTGTTGGAAGAAACCGGCATCGGCCGTATTGCCAGCCTAGTGGGCCGCTACTACGCCATGGACCGCGATAACCGCTGGGACCGGGTACAGCCAGCTTACGAACTACTCACCAGTGGTGCCGCCGAGCACCAAGCCGACGACGCCGTCGCTGGCCTACAAGCCGCATACGCACGTGATGAAAACGATGAGTTTGTCGCCGCCACTCGTATTGGCGATGCGGTAACGATGAATGGCGGCGATGCCGTACTGTTTTTCAACTTCCGCGCCGATCGCGCACGCGAAATTACACGCGCATTTATTGAATCTGACTTTGATGGCTTCACACGTGAGACGACACCAGCGCTATCGCACTACGTCTGCCTTACCGAGTACCACGCCAACTTTGATGCGCCAGTGGCTTATCCACCTGAAAGCATTAAGAACGGCCTTGGCGAATACGTCTCCAGCTTAGGCAAAACCCAACTGCGCATTGCTGAAACTGAAAAATATGCTCACGTGAGCTTCTTCTTTAGTGGCGGCAACGATAATGAATTTGCGGGCGAAACCCGCAAACTCATTCCTTCACCGAACGTTGCTACCTACGACTTGCAGCCAGAAATGTCTGCGCCGGAAGTGACCGACGCACTGGTTGAAGCCATTACCAAGCAACAATTCGACTTAATTGTTTGCAACTACGCCAACCCAGACATGGTTGGGCATACCGGCGTATTTGATGCAGCAGTAAAAGCCGTTGAAGCCATTGACGGCTGCCTTGGTCGCGTACGCGAAGCCTTAGAAAGCGTGGGCGGCGAAATGCTCGTTACCGCTGATCACGGCAATGTCGAATTAATGCACGACCACAGCACCGGCCAAGCACATACCGCACACACCACCTTCACCGTACCGTTGGTGTATTTAGGTAAAGACGGTGCCAATGCGCGCCTAGCCGCGGGCGGCAGCTTGCAAGATATCGCGCCATCATTACTGCATATGATGGGCGTAGCCCAGCCAGCAGAGATGACTGGCAAGTCACTCATTATTGCTCCAGCCGAGGGTGCCGCCGCTGCTTAAACGCGCCTCACTTCTGCTGGCTATTAGCGGTGCGCTTTGGCTCGCACCAGTGTCCCTCTATGCCGACGCGGACGCCGAAAAGCGCCAAGCCGCAGTCGCCAAGCAGATTGATCTCGTCATTAAAGAACTGCAAGCGGAGAAGGACCGTTACAGCGAGCTTGAGAAAAAACTGCAAGACGTCGAGAAACGCATTCAGTTCCAGAGCCGCACTTTGCGCAAGCTCGAAGAGCAAATAACCAAAGGCGCAGCGCGCATCACGCAGTTACAAGCCGATCAAAAAGAACAACGCTACGCGCTTTCTGACCAGCAACGCTTGCTCGCAAAACAACTGCGCGCGGCATGGATGACGGGCAACCAAGAACAGTTACAACTTTGGCTCAGCGGTCGCGATGTGAAAATGTTTGGGCCGGTACTGACGTGGTACGAATACGTTAGTAAGAGTCGCGCTGACAACGTTATTGACCTATCTGCCGAGCTAGAACTGCTCGCCAAGACCGAACAAGAATTACAAGAAGCGACCGAAGCGCTACGCGTATTACGTGATAGCGAACAACAAAATGTCGGCCGCCTTGATGCCGCGCGTGAGCAGCGCGCTTCCTTGCTTGCCTCTAGCGGCAAACGCATCAAAGCAGAAGAAAATCAGCTCAAAAAACTAAAACAAGAAGAAGCCGAATTAGCGGCACTGATTAAAAAGCTCAAGCTAGCCGCAGCCAAAGCGCCTAAGCCGGTTAAACCAGCCGTTCCAAGCAAACCGTTCGCCAAACTCACCGGCAAATTGCACTGGCCCGTCAAAGGTCGTATTCAACACGATTACGGAGCACCACGTGCAGATGGCCGTTTAAAGTGGAACGGGGTTACTATTAAAGCCAAGCGCGGCAGCAAAGTACGCTCGGTAGCGGGTGGCGAAGTAATTTTTGCCGACTGGCTGGGCCGCTTAGGGTTACTGCTTATTGTGGATCACGGGGATAATTATCTAACCCTCTACGGTCATAATCAGGCGCTATACAAAAAGCCCGGCGAGAAAGTCAGTGCGGGCGACCTGATTGCAAGCGTAGGCGACAGCGGCGGCCGTACGGAATCTGCGCTGTATTTTGAGGTCCGAAAAGGATCACAGTTTAGAAATCCGCACCTATGGTGCAAAAAGGCGGCGCTATAGCCGCAAAGTTTTGTAATGCCAAGCACGATGCTTGGCGTAATTGGAGACAAAAATGACAACCAAAGGCAAAGGCCTCTGGCTCGGAGTTGGTTTAACACTCGGCGTTGCACTCACTGCAACGCAAGGCGTACTGGCGCTGAAATCCGATGACCGCATCAACAGCGGTGTCGCGTATCAAGAAGTCATCGCACTAACACAGGTAATGCGCCGCGTACGTGAGCAGTATGTAGAACCGGTAGACGATGCCGAGCTACTTAAAAACGCCATTCGCGGCATGCTCGAAGGCCTAGACCCGCACTCTAGCTACTTAGATGCCGAAGCCTTTGAAGACATGAACATCACCACCTCAGGCCAATTTGGCGGCCTAGGTATTGAAGTCACCATGCAAGATGGCTTCGTGCGTGTTGTTACCCCACTGGATGACACGCCGGCGCAAAAAGCTGGCATGGAACCGGGCGACATCATCATTCGTTTAGACGACAAGCCAGTGAAAGGCTTGAGCCTACGCGAAGCCGTCAACATCATGCGCGGCAAACCGGGCGAGAAAATCCTGCTTACCGTGGTACGCGAAGGCGAAACTGCACCACTGGAAGTTGAAATCACCCGCGACATCATCAAAGTCACCTCCGTCAAACAGCGCATGCTGGATGAAGACATCGGCTATGTGCGCATCACTCAGTTCCAAGGCAACACCGGCAGCAACATGCTTGACGCCCTACGCAAATTGGAAAATGAAAACAAAGACCCATTAAAAGGTCTCGTGCTCGACCTACGTAACAACCCGGGCGGCGTTTTGAACGCAGCGGTTGATGTTTCTGACGCGTTCCTAGAAGGCGGCTTGGTGGTTTATATCCAAGGCCGCGAAGAAGTTACCCGCCGTGATTACAACGCAGGCGGCGGCGACAAACTTAAAGGTGCGCCGATCGTAGTCTTGATTAACGAAGGTTCTGCCTCTGCTTCTGAAATTGTGGCGGGCGCTCTGCAAGACCATAACCGCGCCGTCATCATGGGCCGTAAGAGCTTCGGTAAAGGCTCCGTGCAAACCATCATGCCACTGAGCGAAAAGTCAGCGATCAAGCTGACAACGGCGCGTTACTACACTCCGTCAGGCCGCTCGATTCAGGCCGAAGGCATTGAGCCAGACGTTGAATTGGAACGCCTAGAATTCAAAGCTCGCGAAGGCAATGGCTTCCGCCGCTTGCGCGAGGAAGACTTGCAGGGCCGCCTAGACAACGATGACGCCCGTAAGCAAGACGAAGAAGCCGCTAAAGCACTGGCTAAAGGCGAAACTCCGGACGAACCAGAAGAAGAAAAATCTTTAGCTGAAACCGATTTCGAATTATTTGAAGCCCTTAACCTATTAAAGGGCTTAACCATCCTTAACTCGCAGCGCTAATACAGGAAAAAAACAAAATGAAACAACTCAGTATCGCTCTACTAGGCCTAACAATTAGTGCCGCGGTTAGCGCCGCAGACACCATTCAGTTGAACAATAGCAATACCAACTACGATGCATCACGAGCGCAAAGTGATTTTCGAACAATCCTTGCTGATATGGGGGGAGCTTTTAATTACAAAGCACTTAACCCAGCAGAGCCTCAAGGCTTACTAGGCTTTGACCTAGGCCTGAATGCAACTTTTGCCAACGTTTCAGATGAGCAAGCTTGGTTGAACTTAACGGGCGATAGCATTGAACAAATTGGCTCTATCGGCGTAAAACTTTCTAAAGGCCTACCATTAGGGTTAGATGTAAGCGGCTTTTACAACATTGTTCCCGGTACTGACGCAAGCTTCTACGG
>JAPPPA010000307.1 GCA_028817755.1 Gammaproteobacteria bacterium
ACACAACGCCTTGGTTTGGGTACGAAAAGGCTTCCCTGCCGCGCCATTGTTGGTGACAACTGTTGTTATTTTGACGATGCCGTTGCTATTGCTGCTGCTTAAGTGGCTTTTGCCGGATGCCATTCTTATCACTCTGTTATTTGAAACCGTAGTGCTGTGGTTTTCACTTGGGCCTCGCAGCTTGCATCAAGAACTCGAAGACCATGACGGCCATATCAACTGCAGTAGCGTTTTACGCTGGCGTTATAAAGAACAAAAACCGATGGACCTGCAGTTAGTGAGCGAAGCGTTTTACCGTTTATTTTTGCCTTTGTTTTGGTTTGTGCTTGGCGGTGCAGTATTGGCAGCGGCGGTACGGTCTCTAGTGGTGTTCTGTGACCAACACGAAACCCTACGAGAAACGGACGAGCACGCCCTGATAAAACTGATTAATTGGGTCATGCTTATTCCAGCCTGGGTATTAGCGGCCAGCTTTGGTTTGATGGGTCGTTTACACGAAACTTGGCAATGCTGGCGCCAGCAGCAAGAAACCGATGAAAACAACGTCGTTCACCGCCTTCACCAATTAGAGTTAGGGCTTTGCTGCACAGCAAAAGCGGCGGTAGGTGACGACACTAGTATGGAAAATCTTACTGCACTGCTGAAACGCACGATGATTGCTTGGGTGGCCTTAACGGCACTCTTTACCTTGGGTGGGGTGATTGCTTAAAACACTCGCCCAAAGCATTACTGGCATTGTTCTCACTAGCAACATTGCTTTTGCTACTGACAACCCAAGGCCCGAACGCCTTATTTCGCTTACACCACATTTAACCGAAGCGGTGTTTTGGTTAGAAGCTGGTGATCAGCTTAAAGGGCGTGATCGTTACAGCAATTATCCGCAGCAGGCTTTGGCCGTCCCCATAGTTGGAGATGCCTACAACCTTAATATTGAAGCCTTATTGGCACAGTCCCCAGACTTGGTGCTGTTGTGGCAAGCGCCTAGCACCTTAATCTCAAAGCTAGAGTCTTTGGGTTTAAAAACCTTCAATACCAACCCACAATCGCTTGATGAAATTGTGAGCGAGTTAAAGCGCCTCGCAAACAATATTGATAGCGAGGTTCCGGATAAGTTTGATGTCTTAGCCCAACAAGTAAGGGGTTTAAAAGAAGGTTACAAAGCGAGCAGTGAAAACAAAGCTTTGCTACTGGTACAAAGCCAACCACCTATTGCTTTGGGAATGGGAGACTCTTTAGCCGCAAGCCTTAACTACTGTGGTTGGCAAAATGCCTTGCAACAACCACAGGCAGTGATCAATTTAAGCCCAGAGTTTTTACCAACGGGTGATTACCAAGCGGTGTTGAGTTTTACTGCCACCGCAATGTCATATCTAAAACCAGTACCGCAATTTAAGCCGGAAGCAGATCCGCTATTAAGGCCGGGACCGCGGTTTCCCGCCGCATTACAACGACTGTGCAGCCAGTTAAATGCGGCAGAAGCTAAATAGACTTAGGTATTTTTTGCCGAAGGCTGCCAGTACGGCTCATCAACCCCGTTTTCTAAATTACAAAAACGTGCAGCAACAAAAGCCCAGTCAGAAAGGCGATTAACCAGCTTTAAGGTTTCAGGGTTAACTTCCAGCGTTTGGCTAAGTGCTACCAATTCGCGTTCAAACTGCCGAATTTCACTTCGAAACATTTGTGTGCGTGCTGCGCTTTCACAACCACCGGGCAAGATGAATTCTTCTAGCGGTTTAAGTTCGGCATTCATGTTGTCGATCCATGTTTCTGCTAGCTGGCTCATGTTTGCAGTAATGGCGGTATAGCCTTCTAACGCCAACTCGCCGCCAATATCAAATAGCCAATGCTGAATTTTTAATGCTTGCTGGGTTAATTCCGCCCCCATTTCACGGCTTGCCCAGCCGAGTACCGAATTACAGTGATCGGCAGTACCAACACAGGCAATTAAAGGTTCAGACTTCAACACCTTCTCGCCAGTGGCTAAACGTGTAGTGCCACCATCGCCTTGGCGTGTATAAATTTTCGTAAGACGCATAAATTCTGCTTTGCTTGGGTCGCTAAAATAGGGAATGGCTTAATCATATCGTTGTCGTGGCAACATGGCGCTACAAAGATAAATATAAGCCGCAAAAAGCTTGACTTGGCAGGCCCAAATCCGTACCCTTGCGCGCCCGTCAACCTTGAGACGAAAACCACAGCGAAAACTGAGGTTCTCGACCCAAGATTTAGCTAGCACTATTTAAAGAGTAGGCAGAGCAATGAAGCGTACGTTTCAACCAAGTAATTTGCGTCGTGCACGCACCCATGGCTTCCGTGCCCGCATGCGTACGCTAGGTGGCCGTAAGGTTATCAAAGCACGCCGCGCTAAAGGCCGCGCACGTCTTACCGCCTAAGACGTTGTCGTGAGGCATTTTTTGCCGAGCACTTATAGTAAGAAGCCCGCTTTAGCGGGCTTTTTGCTTTTCTAGCTTTACCCTGTATTACCACCATGGCAGTTACTTTTACCCGAAAACAGCGTTTATTAACGGCGGCTGAGTTTGGGCGTGTATTTGCTGAGCAAAAGCTTCGCTCCGTTGATAACAGCTTAACGTTACTGGCGGCACCTAATAATGTTGGTCACCCTCGCTTAGGTTTAGCTATTGCGAAAAAACAGGTACGTCGAGCGGTCGACCGTAATCGTTGTAAACGCGTAATACGTGACAGCTTCCGCCATCACGCGGATCAACTACCTGCTATTGATATTGTTGTTTTGG
Organism: Gammaproteobacteria bacterium; assembly: GCA_028817755.1. Taxonomy (GTDB): domain Bacteria; phylum Pseudomonadota; class Gammaproteobacteria; order JAPPPA01; family JAPPPA01; genus JAPPPA01. Next base: position 2,754 of record JAPPPA010000307.1, read on the forward strand.
CTCGCAGCGAGCTGGTACGCACAGACAAGCGCCAGCTGCATGATAAACTTGCGCGCCATTGGCTGCGGCTAAATAAACGCTGGCAGCAAAGCAAACCGAATAACCCTTAACGTAAAAGATTTTACTGATGGATAACCTGCGCTTCCCCCTACTTGTAGCCTTTGCGGTTGTAAGTTTCTTTCTTTACCAAGCATGGCAAGAAGACTACGCACCAAAACCAGTAGCAGCGAGCAGCAGTGATTTAGAAACACCAGCAGTAGCTGAGCCGGAATTAGCCATTCCAACGGTGGATACAGCAAACTCGGCTGAAACACCCTCAGCCGATGTGCCGCAATCTAACGAAGCTGCCACCGCACCGGTAGAAACCACACCAAGTGGTAAAAGCATTCGTGTAGAAACTGATTTGGTTATTGCTGAAATCTCTACTAAAGGTGCGGCGCTACAACGCATGATCCTTAAGCAATACGCCAAGGACACAACCAAGCCAGAAGGCCCGCGTTATCAACTGCTAAATAACCGCTTGCCGTACTACTTCGTTGCTCAAACCGGTTTGGTTTCTGCATCTGGTAATGCGCCAAATCATTTAGAAACCTTTGTTGCTGAAAAACAAAACTACGCCATGGCCGAAGGTAGCGACACTTTGGAAGTTGCACTGAATTGGCAAGGTGAAAATGGTTTACGCGTACGCCGTGTGCTGACCTTTACTCGCGGTAGCTATGAAATTCTTGTACGTGATGAAGTAAGCAATAACGGCAGCGATGCTTGGACGGGTGCTCAGTACACCCAGCTGCAGCGTAGTGAAGCCGCGTTAGGTAGCGATGTACCGTTTGTACAAACCTACAACGGCACGGCTATTTATCAGAAAGAAAAAGAAGACAGCTACAAATATCGTAAATACGACTTTGACGACTTAAACGAAGCCAGCGTTGAGCAACGCTTTAATGGTGGCTGGGTTGCGATGGTTCAGCACTACTTCTTTGGTGCGGCTGTGCCAGCAGATGATAAAGCCAATAACCGTTACTACTTAAAGTCAGCGAATAATGGCCGTTACTTGGCTGGTTTTGTTGGCCCTAACCAAAACGTAGCACCGGGCCAAACTCAAACCTACAACACGCGTTTCTATCTTGGTCCAAAACTGCAAGAAGAATTAGAAGCGATTGCGCCAGGCCTGCCATACACCGTGGACTACGGCATCCTCACCGTATTCTCAAAGCCAATGTTTTGGCTAATGAGCAAAATGTACGGCGTAGTAAACAACTGGGGTGTAGTCATTATTTTGATCACCCTGCTTATCAAGCTTGGTTTCTACAAGCTATCTGAAGCGCAATACCGCTCTATGGCGAAAATGCGTAAGTTTGCACCGCGTATCAAAACCTTACGTGAGCGCCATGCCGACGATCGCCAGAAAATGAATCAGGCGATGATGGACCTTTATAAGAAAGAGAAGTTTAATCCGCTAGGTGGCTGCCTACCTATGCTGGTTCAAATTCCGGTCTTTATTGCCTTGTACTGGGTACTACTGGAATCAGTAGAACTTCGCGGTGCGCCGTTTGCTTTGTGGATTCAAGATTTATCTACGCAAGATCCTTATTACATTCTGCCGTTGGCACTGGGTGCGGCCATGTTCTTCCAACAGCGCTTGTCTAACCAAGCAATGTCAATGGATCCAATGCAGGCCAAAATCATGCAGTACATGCCAGTTATGTTTTGTGTGTTTTTCGCCTTCTTCCCGGCTGGCCTAGTGTTGTACTGGTTTATGAACACCTTGCTTGGCATGTTGCAGCAGCTGTACATCACTAAGAAAGTGGAAGCTGAAGACAAAGCAAAAGCCAAGGGCTAAACCTGTTGTCGCCTTGCTGCGTTATAGCTCGCTTATGTGGCAGGCCCACACTGCGCTCGCAAAGCCTTGCAAGCCAACAACAGGTTGCTAGTTATGGCTGATCAGTTGAAGGACACAATAGCGGCGATTGCCACCCCGCCCGGTCAAGGCGGGGTCGGTATTATTCGAGTTTCTGGCCCGGCTGTTCCGGCATTAATAGAAAACTTGCTTGGCAAACCGGCCAAGCCGCGTTTTGCGTATTACGCAAATTTTAAAAACGCAGAAGGCGAGCTGCTCGATCAAGGCTTGCTGATTTACTTTCCAGCGCCACATTCCTTTACCGGTGAACACGTTGTAGAACTGCAAGGTCATGGCGGCCCTGTCGTCATGCGCCTGTTAATGAATCGCGTTTGCGAGCTTGGTGCCCGGCAAGCCCGCCCCGGCGAGTTTTCTGAACGCGCCTTTATGAATGACAAGCTGGATCTGGCACAGGCTGAAGCGATTGCGGATTTGATCAGCTCCGGTTCAGAGCAGGCTGCTCGTGCTGCCATGCAATCTTTGCAAGGCGAATTTTCCAAACGCGTACATTTTTTAGTTGAGCTAGTCACTCAGTTAAGAATGTATGTAGAAGCGGCTATCGACTTCCCCGCTGAAGATGACGTCGCCTTTTTGGGTGCCGGTGAAGTGCTGCGTCAGTTATCTGAAATCCAGTTCTATTTCTAAACCACTCAAGACGCGGCAGAGCAAGGCCGCTTAATGCAAGAAGGCATGAAGGTGGTATTAGCAGGCCGGCCTAATGTGGGTAAATCCAGTTTGCTGAATGCATTAACAGGTGAAGACACCGCAATTGTGACGGATATTGCTGGCACCACTCGAGATGTATTGCGTGAGCAAATTAATTTAGAAGGCATGCCGCTACACGTTGTAGATACAGCGGGGCTACGTGATGCTAGCGATGAGGTTGAGGCAGAAGGCATTCGTCGCGCTCGTAAAGAAATCGAAGCAGCAGACCGGGTGTTACTATTAGTTGATACCCAGCAAGGTTTTGGCGACGAAGAAAAATCGTTACTTGAAGCCTTGCCAGGCAACTTGCCGGTAACGGTAATTATTAACAAAACAGACTTGGCTGCCGCACCGGAATTTAAGCATCACAGAATTACGCATCGGCTCAATATTTCAGCCAAGCAAAAAGACGGCATTGCTGAACTTCGTCAACATTTGATTGATAGCATGGGGTTCGAAGCTTCAGCCGGTAGTTTCAGTGCCAGACAACGCCATTTAGACGCTTTAGATAATGCTTGGCAGCATGTTCAAAGTGCTAGTGAACAATTGATGGCCGGCGCTGGCGAGCTGGTGGCGGAAGAATTACGCCTAGCGCAAAACGAGTTAGGTGAGATAACAGGCAAGGTCACCCCTGATGATTTACTGGGCAAGATATTTTCCACTTTCTGTATTGGAAAATAACTGTTAACAGAAATCATTAATTTTAGTAATTGAATTAGGGTTCATATGGGTCAATACTCCTAGTTGTTAACCATGTTGGTTACACATAGGGGTAGACAATGAAAACCATAAAAACGCCCGCCATCATTAAGGCAGGCAGCATCGGCCTACTATTAAGCAGCACTCCGCTGTGGGCCCTCCAATACACCTCAGACGACCTTAGTTTGCGGCTAAATACCGATGTCGGTTTTGGCACCGTAGTGCGTACCGAAGAATCCGACCCAGACCTAATAGGCATTGCTAACGGAGGCAATGCATATTCGGTTAATTCAGATGATGGCACACAAAACTTTGATCGCGGCGACTTTGGGCTTGCCGCTTTACGAGTAGATAGCCGTTTGCATGTCGATTACAAAGGTGTTGGTTTAACCGCTCGCTTCTACGGTCGATACGATCCAATTTACGACACCGACGAGCCGTTACAAGCTGGTCGTCCAGCGCTGCCACAAGAAACCCAAGATCGCCTTGGCTTAAATGGCGATATTGAAGAACTCTATATCAGCTATGACTTTGATGTTGATCCACAAACCTTAAGCGTATCGGTTGGCCGCCAAGTACTTAACTGGGGTGAAGTACTCACTATCCCGGGCGGTATTAACTTTGATGCGTTTGATGTTGCACGCTTACGCGTTCCCGGTGCATCAGTATCTGAAGCCAAACGAGCAAATGGCTTGGTCCGCGTTGGTTTGGATTTCACCGATAACGTCACCTTTGACCTGTTCTATCAATACGAGTGGCGGGCTACGCTGCCAGATGCAAAAGGCAGCTATTTCTCTACTAATGATTGGGTCGTGCCTGGTGGTGATTTCGCCATGCTTGGATTTGGCCTAACGGCGGAAGGTGCTGCGGGCACCACACTGCAACGTGCGCCAGACAACAGCCCACAAGATAACGGCCAACTAGGTATTAACGTGAAATGGTATGTAGAAGAGCTGAATGACACCGAGTTTGGTTTCATCGCGGCTAACTATCACAGCCGTGTACCTTACGGTTCAGGCTTTGCCTTTGTTACAACACCTGACACTGGTCAGTACTTTGCTGACTATCCAGAAGATATTCGCCTTTTTGGTCTAACTATGGCGACGACGATCGGCGACTGGTCGGTAGGTGCCGAGTGGGCTTACCGTCCTAACCTGCCACTACAAGTAGATGAAGTAGAGCTGTTTTATGAAGGCCTGAACTTCCCTAACCAAATTGAAGGCTTTGTTGGCAACGGCAACTACGTTCAAGGTTGGCGCCGCCACCAAGTTTCTCAGGCATCCGTTTCTTTGCTTAAATCGTGGGGCCCTGAAAACTGGTTTAATGCAGACAGTGTGGTGTTGCTATTAGAGGCCGCCGCAAACCGAGTGCATGATTTGCCGTCACAAGATGTACTTAGATATGAAGGCCCAGCAACCTACCGCAAAGGGCCGCCCGATTTAGCCGGTCGTAGCCCAGGCTTACAAGATGGTGGTTGGGCCACTGACTTCTCTTGGGGCTATCGCGCCATTATTCGTGGTGAATACAACAACGCCCTAGGCAACTGGAATTTAAACCCACGCCTACAGTGGTTCCATGATGTCGATGGCGTCACACCTGGTAATGGCGGTGCTTTTGTTGAAGGTCGTCAGCAAGCAAGTTTAATTGCCAATTTTGAATCTCCCGGCGAGCTAGAAATAGAGCTTGGTTACACCGCCTATTTTGGTGGTGGCGACGCCAACCTATTAGGCGACCGAGACCATGTTTCGTTAGCTGTCGAATACAGTTTCTAGGAGATAACCATGAATACCTTACGCTACAAAATCGCTACGCTAGGTAGTGTGCTTGCCGGCAGTCTCCTATTAGCAGGCTGCCCGTCAGAGTCAGATACCACACCCGCTGGCCGCGAGCCGGATACTGGCAGCAGCTTAGATGAAGCAACAATGAAGTTTTCGCCGTTCACTGGTGAATTCCCTTTGCCCATCAATTTGCTGTTTGACTTAAACCCAGACACCACTGACTTTACGTTAAACATTCCGGGCGATAGCCCGCCTGTTGTTGCCGGTAACCAGCTAGATGGTTGGTCCACTATTGCGCCGTTTACTGCAGCCGCAACAGAAGCACTCGACGCCACTACCGTAATGACACCGGGTGCGGTACGTGTATTCCGCGTTTGCGGTGACCCTTTCCGTTTCGGTGCACCAACAGGCACAGCGCTCGGTGAGTTAGTGCCGGGCGAAGACTTTACGGTTGGTTTATCCGCGGCCGACAGCGCCACCATTATTGTGAAACCGCTTAAGCCGTTGGCTGATAAATATGACGACACCTCTTTAGCGGCATGCCCGGATGGCACCAGGGGCAACCTGAATAAAGGTAATACCTATATTGTTGCTGTCACTAATACCGTTAAAGCTGCGGATGGCGGTGACGTTGGTACCTCATCGGTTTACGAATTAAGCACTAACCCGCTGTGCTTCTATAAATTTCCGGGTGATAGCAGCACGGATTGCCCAGGCACTGATGGTAATACCCCAGATGGTATTACTCAGGCAGGTATTGATGCTGGCCTAGCTACGGCCTCTGATAGCAGCTTACAAAGCACCGAAAATGTACGTCGGCTAGTGAATGGCCAAGAAGCCTTAGCCATTGGTATTTCTACCGCCGCTGCAGCGGGGGGTAGCCCTTTACCAGTTTTAGATGGCGACAGCATTGTGCTTACGTATAGCTTTTCACCAGTTGCTATTGATAACCCAGACACCTTGCAAGTGCCGGATCGCTCCGGAAGCATGAGTAAACTACTAGATACTTGGGACATTGTTAAAGGCTTAGCTGCAGCAGCTGGCGCAGGTCAAACCTTAGTACTAAATGAAACAGGCCAAAGTGTGCCCGGTGGTTCAGGCCGTGTTTTAGTGGGTAAGCTTACCGTGCCGTATTACCTAACGGCCCCAAGCCAAGCGAACCCCACAGCACCGTTGACGGAAACATGGAAAGCCGATATGGGCACGAGCCCGAACGGTAATAGCAGCAATCTAACTTTCCTTAACCCACAACCCCTAAAAACAGCGGATGTGGAAATTCCTGTATTAGCGGTATTGCCTGAATTAGCTGCGCCTACCGACAACTTACCAATCGCTATTCTGCAGCACGGAATTACAACCAACCGAGTTTCTGTTGCTGCGATTGCAGAAGCCTTATCAAGAGCGGGCATAGCTTCTGTTGCGATCGACCTACCTTTACATGGAATCCCTCCCGGTGATGCATTTGCCTTCCTTCGTTCAGACGATGCAGCATTGGCGCCACTTGGATTGCCCGGTGAACGTACTTTTGATGTCGACTATCTTGACGCCAACGGCGCAGCTGGTCCTGATGGCACGGCGGACCCATCTGGTTCGCACTTCATCAATCTAGCTAATTTGGTGGTATCGCGGGACAACTTGCGCCAAGCGGTTTCGGACTTGCTTACGTTAGAAGGTGCGCTGTCTGGTTTAACGGCCATCAACCCACAAACTCAAACCACAACGGCCGGATTTGATAGCGACAGAGTCTTTTTCTTTGGTCATTCGCTCGGCGCAATTGTGGGTACTACCTTCCTTGCTCAAACCGACAATATTGATGCCGCAACACTCGCAAAAGGCGGTGGTGGTATCGCTAAATTGTTAGACGCATCAGCAGGCTTTGGTCCTCGTATTACCGCAGGCCTAGCGGCAGCCGGAGTGAGCGAAGGCACATCAAGCTTTGAAAGCTTCTTGTACTTTGCTCAGGCAGCAGTTGATGTGGGTGACCCACTAAACCATGCTCCGAATGTAACAGCGCCGGTCCACGTGCTTGAAGTAACGGGTGGTGGCATGGCGACATCAACAGGACCTTCGGTCGTTACCATTACCGTACCAAGTGATTTGGTGGTGCCGAATGACGCCTTTGACCCTCAGGCTGGAATTGAAATCATCCCAGAAACAGGTGTAGGTGGCACTGACCCGCTTAATACGGCATTAGGCCTAGATGATGCAATTGAGCAACGTGAAGCCGACAACTGCAACTTTAGGGCGGTAATGGCACCGGTTGTTGTTCAGTTTGATACCGGCACGCATGGAACGGTGGCAGTAGGTTTAGATACCCTGCCAAGCCCAGGTGGGGACTTGGATTTCAATTTCGTTGCTGAACACCAAGAAATGCTAAACCAAATTGCGCTCTTCTTTGGTGGCGTGGCCTTCGGTAATCCGCCGGTAGTACCAATTGATCAAACCTGCGGTGGAACCTGATTGCTCTGGCTAAATTTTATACAAACCTTTAAAATCCGCGCCCCAGTTTTTCTGGGGCGTTTTTTGTTTTTAGCTAGCTAAACTATTGATATGAATTACCCGGAACGTTTTGATGTGATTGTGATTGGCGGTGGCCATGCCGGTACCGAAGCTGCATTAGCAGCGGCGCGTATGGGTGTGCGTACTTTATTGCTTACTCATAACATCGAAACGCTCGGCCAAATGTCTTGCAACCCAGCGATTGGTGGCATTGGTAAAGGCCATTTGGTTAAAGAAATTGACGCCCTAGGTGGCGCCATGGCGATTGCAGCCGATAAAGGCGGCATTCAATGGCGCACGCTTAATGCCAGCAAAGGCCCAGCGGTGCGCGCTACTCGCGCGCAGGCTGACCGCATGCTCTACAAATACGCCATCCGCGAAATGTTAGAGCACCAAGAAAGTCTCACCATTTTCCAACAAGCTGCTGACGACCTTATTGTTGATGGCGAGCGCGTCACGGGCGTTGTCACCAATATGGGTTTGCGCTTTGAAGCCCCGACCGTAGTGATAACGACCGGCACCTTCTTGGGCGGTGTGATTCATATTGGCATGGATAACCAAAGCGGCGGCCGCGCGGGTGACCCACCTAGCATTGCTCTAGCGCACCGTTTGCGTGAGTTGCCGTTTAATGTGGGGCGCCTAAAAACCGGCACCCCGCCGCGCATTTGTGGCCGTACTGTTGACTGGTCAAAAATGAAAGAACAGCCGGGCGACACGCCAACACCGGTGTTTTCATATATCGGTAGCCAAGCGGATCATCCCGAGCAAATTTCCTGCTACATCACCTACACCAACGAACAAACCCACGACATCATTCGTAGCGGCTTTGATCGTTCACCGATGTTTAGCGGCAAAATTGAAGGCACCGGCCCGCGTTACTGCCCGTCGGTAGAAGACAAGGTTAATCGCTACGCCGATAAAACCTCGCACCAAATTTTTGTGGAGCCGGAAGGGTTAAACACCACCGAGCTATACCCAAATGGTATCTCGACCAGTTTGCCGTTTGATATTCAGTACCAACTAGTACGCAGTATTGTGGGTTTTGAAAACGCCCACATCACCCGCCCCGGTTACGCGATTGAATATGATTACTTTGACCCGCGTGGCCTTAAGCACAGCTTAGAAACCCAATACATCGGCGGCTTGTTTTTCGCTGGCCAGATCAATGGCACCACTGGTTATGAAGAAGCTGGAGCGCAAGGCTTATTGGCCGGGTTAAATGCTGCGCTACAGGCCAAAGGCGAGGAAGCTTGGTGTCCACGTCGCGACGAAGCTTACCTTGGTGTGTTGGTAGACGACCTAGTGACCAACGGCACCATTGAGCCTTACCGCATGTTCACCAGTCGCGCCGAGTACCGCTTGCTGTTGCGTGAAGACAATGCCGATTTACGTTTAACGCCGAAAGGTCGTGAGTTGGGCCTGGTCGACGATCATCGCTGGCATAAGTTTGAAGAAAAACGTGAAGCGGTTGCGGCCGAGCGCGAGCGTTTTAAAACTACGGTGGTACAACCAAAAGATGTACCAGAAGCACTCGAAGAACATTTTGGTGGCGAGCTAGCGCACGAATATTCGGCTGAAGACTTA
>JAPPPA010000261.1 GCA_028817755.1 Gammaproteobacteria bacterium
GTAGATGGGCACGCTCTGTTTCTGATTGTTTTAACTCGCCCGTGAGTTGCTGGTTTTGTGCCTGATTTTGCTGATTGTTTGATGTGGCGCTAGCAAGTTCGGTTTCTAAGCTTGCTAAGGCCGCCGCCTGCTGCTTGCTCGACTTTTGCTGTTTAAGCAAAAAGACAATAGCCACTAATAAACCAATGGCGAAAGCTAAAACCAAAGCCATGCTTAAGCTAAGGCTAGCGGGTAATTCGAAATCAGAGAGACTAATCGGCATATCGTGTTTTTGAATGGCGTATGCGGTGGTTATGGCTTACACACATCAGTGTGCAAGCTTAGAGCTCAAATAGCTAGTCAGCCTAGTTAGTAGCGTGGCCGGGTCTTATTAACCGCTTTCAAATTCCAATTGAGGCCGTTTGACGGCTCAGCTTCCAAGCTATTTTCAAGGTTGTCAGGCAATTGGCTAAAAAAGTCGAGGCCAGTCGCTGCCTCAATTTGGTCGATGCTGTTGAGGTATTGGCTGAGTGGTTCAGTACCTTTTACTTTTTGTGGCATGACAAAGCTAATGGCTTCTGCTGGGCCGTTGTCCGTAGCCGGTTTCACCACTATTTTGTAGAACGCATCGGGAATTTCTACGCCGCTTTTCAGGGTGGTGATGTTGTAATCAAAAATCGGCCCAGTGATAACCCAGAGTGTTTGGTGGCGTGGTAGAAAATGGTTGGTGACCACTTCTTCCAATCGCTGCCACAATTTCTGATTCAGGTTCTTACGTTGCGGGCTGATATTGCTCATTTTGAAGGTGGCGAGTTGTGCGCTGCGTCCATATTCACTGCTTATGGCGTAATTGGGTGCGAGATGCCCGCGGTCAAAACCACTGTTGCGGTAATCGTCGCTACTGACGCGCATAAAGCTGCGATTATCAATATTGAAATGCTTGGGGCGTTGGCCGCTATGGCGTTGTGGCTTAGCGGTCAGTTTGTACGTCACCCAAAGTGCATTCCGACGCCATTCTGAATAGCCAACCATAAAGCCCGGATTACGCCAGTGACGTAGCCAGTAGGCAGGGCCTGATTCCGTGGTTTGTGGCACACCGGCGTAAGCCATTTTGGCTTGCTCTTTACGGTCGTAATCTAGCCATAGAAACCCTAAAGGAATCGCGATCAATACCATAATTAGGCGTTTGCCTTTGGCATGGCGCGAGAAAAATAAAGTCAGTAAAGTGCTGACTAAATTAGTAGAAGATTTACGAGTGCTACGGGGAAACTGAAACGCCATGACAGAACATATGAATGGGGAAAATTCGGGCGCATCTTATATGGTTTCGCATATTGAATGGGAAGTGCCGAATGGCATTCATTCAGCGGAGTTTTTAGATGCGTTATTTGGTTGGGGCTTTCAACAATTTAGCGAGCATTACTGGTTGTATGAGCCGCAGGACGGTGTGGCGGTAGGCTTGCTTGAAAAGCCTGATGCAAAAGCGCTAAGTGATCATTGCCCGATTTTTATTGATGTGCCGAGCATTGATCATTGCTTGCTAGAAGCAGAGCGTTTAGGCGCTTCTGTGGTTGAGCTAAAAATGGATATTCCTGATTACGGCGCTTGGGCCAAAATAAAAGAGCCCGGTGGGAATACCATCGGGCTCTTTGAACGGCATCAGCCGTAAGCTATGGGTTGCTGGTCTAGCGACGGAATACTTGGTGGATCCAGTAATCCAAGCTAAAGAAACGGCCAGCTCCAGTAAAGAATAATGACAGCAGCATAATGAAATAGGTCGCTGCGAATTCAATACCATTATTCAGGATCACAAAGCTGCCACTACTGGTTAGCCAGCCATAATTGCCATGCGTCTGTAGCAGGCTTTTCGCTGCGGCGAGTTTGTTGGCCGACTCATTAATGCGCTCGGTTAGGAAAATGCCAGGTGCGTTAGGATCAGCGATGGCTGGCCAGCCAAATTCCCAGTGCACGGTTACGGCGGCCACAAGCATGGTCACCATCAGTGGGACAGCCATCCAACGAACGGCAATACCAAACAGCAGTGCAACAGCACCTAATAACTCGGCGTAACCTGCCAGATAGGCCATTAGCGTGGGAAAGGGTAGGCCTAAGCCCCATTCGCGGTTGCCAAACCATTGCACCACAGACTCGTAAGGTGCGAGTGTTTCAAAATCAATCTTGTTGGCGCCAGCCATCCAAAAAATAGGCACGAGATATAGGCGAATAGCCAAGGGCGCGAGAAAGTCGATATTACGCGTCCAGTTCAGCGCGTCTTGGGCGCGGTTTGCCAGCATGAGCATGGCGCACTCCTTATGTGATGGTTATTTCTTAGCGGATGGTGACGTCGTAAACCTGTTGGCCGCTTTGCACCAATAATTGTAGGCGGTTGCCGGCGTCACGCAGGGCTTCACGAAAAGACCCCATGCCGTTAATAAAAGTTCCATTGACTTGCAGAATCACGTCGCCTGGCCGGAGGTTGGCGTGCCATGCCGAAGTACCGTTACGCACTGACTGTACGAGCACACCAGCGGCGGGACCGATTTGTTCTGCTAAGGGTAAATCCCGGAATTCAGCGCCCGAGAGTTTGGGATGAATAAAGTCACCAGCGCTGCGCGTTGGCACAGGGCGCGGGAAGCGCGTTTGGAAGCTTAGCGCTTGGCTGCCACGTTCAACGTCAATCGTAAATAACTGGCCGGCTAGGAGTAGGCCAGTGGCATTGCGGAGTGTTTGTTGGCTGTCGATTTCTGTGCCGTTAATGCTACGGATGATATCGCCGGGGCGGATGCCTGTACGGTCCGCCAAAGAACCGCCTTCTACCCGTGTTACTACAATGCCTTCAGCATCGCTCGGCAAACCGAAATGCAGCTGCAAGGCATCGTTGAGTGGCTCAGTCACTACGCCAAATTTACCGCGCTGTACGCTGCCGTACATAAGCAGCTGCTCCATGATGCCGGTTAACTTGCCGGTAGGAATGGCAAAGCCAATACCGGCATTAGCGCCAGCCTCTGAATAAATCGCGGTATTCAAGCCGACTAACTCGCCATCAGTATTAACGAGTGCACCACCAGAGTTACCGGGGTTAATAGGGGCGTCAGTTTGAATATAGTCTTCGATACCGTTGCCATCACCGTTAATTCCGTAGCGCCCCAAGGCGCTTACAATGCCTAAGGTTACAGAATGGCGAAGCCCAAAAGGGTTGCCCACAGCTACGACAAAATCACCGACTTCAAGATCAGTGGAGTCGCCTATTGGTAAGGCGCTGAGTTCGGTTGGGTCGATTTTCAGCAACGCAACATCCGTGTTGGGGTCGCTGCCTAAGAGGCGTGCATTCACTTGGCGCTCGTCATTCAACACCACGTTAATTTGATGTGCGCCTTCGATAACGTGGAAATTGGTAATCACATAGCCGAGTTCAGCATTCACAATCACGCCAGAACCAAGGTTGCGGAATTCGCGGGCGTCGCTGCCATCTGGCGCGTCTAAGAAATAACGCAGACCGTCCGGATCACCTGCATCCCTAGTTTCGTAGCCAACAGTGGTGATGTTCACAACGGCTGGGATCACGTCTTTCAACATTGGTGAAAGCGTTAATAGGCCGTTACTTTCTTCCGCAGGCTTAGAAACTGAGCCAGTGCTCGGTGTATTTTGTTGCTGGTATAGAAAAGGCGGTTGCGAGAAAAATTGCTCATATGTCACCAACACCACAGCCGTGGTGAGAATGACCCGCCATAAATACAGAGAAATTTTTCGCCAGCGCAATTCCATGTTGCTAGCTTAACGGTAAGCTACTGCTTATGAAGAAAAAAATTCAGACAAAAGATCTAAGCGTACTGATTTCATCGCGCGCCCTGTTTGACCTAGAAGACAGTCATCAGGTGTACTTGAAAGAAGGCGTAGAGGCTTACTGTGCCTATCAGCGAGATCATGAAAATGAGCCGCTAGCACCCGGCGTGGCCTTTAACTTGGTGCGTAAGTTGCTGCGCATTAATGATCTTGTGGGTGACGACCCAGACGTGCCCAAGATTGAGGTCTGTTTGTTGTCACGTAACAGCGCAGATACCGGCCTTAGAATTTTTAATTCCATTGCCCATCATAGTCTGCCCATTGAGCGCGCGGCCTTCACGAATGGTGAGTCGCCATTCCGTTATGTAAATCCGTTTCACGGCGATTTGTTTTTGTCGGCAGAAGACGATGATGTACGCCAAGCGCTGGCGGGTAATCATGCCGCTGCTCGAATTTCCGGCGCATCGATGGGTGACAAAGGCGACGATATTGTACGTATCGCTTTTGATGGCGATGCCGTGTTGTTTTCCGATCAGTCAGAGCGCATTTTTAAGGAACAAGGGTTAGAGGCGTTCATGGAAAATGAAGCTAAGGCCGCACAAAAGCCGCTCGACCCGGGTCCATTTAAAGGCTTTTTAGAAGGCCTGCATCGAATCCAGCAACGCTTTAATGTTGATGAGTCGCCGATTCGTACGGCACTGATTACCGCGCGTGGTGCGCCTGCGCATGAGCGCGTGATTCGTACCCTGCGGTCTTGGGATGTGCGCCTAGATGAGATGCTTTTTTTAGGCGGCAAACCTAAACATGAATTTTTAGAAGCTTTTGGTGCCGACTTCTTCTTTGACGACCAGCAAGCCCATATTGATGGTGCTAGCGGCGTTGTGCCGTCTGGTCATGTGCCACACGGCGTTGCTAACGAAGCCTAAGCCTTATGTCGTTGGAATAGGGTTTCTAACATCCAACGGCGGTCATAGCCCCAAGTAATAAAATCGCCCAACTTCCAGCTCGGCACGCCCCATAGGCCATTTTTAATTAGGTCTTGGCGGTTCTGTTCGGCCAATGTTAAATCTATGCCTTGATTGAGTTTTGAGAGCACTGCGCTGTCGTCTAATCCAGCTTGGCGGCTTGCGTGGAGGATGCCTGCATCGGTAGCGATGTCGATATTTTCAGCAAATGCGGCACGCCCGGCTGCGGCTAAAAACTTCAGTTGTTGTTCGGTGTTTTGGCACAAGTTGAATACGGTTAGTGCACGTTCAGCGCCAGCGCCAATAGGGTCTGCGATTTTTCCAAAGGCATAGCCATCTCTGGTGGCGCAGCGTTTTACATCGCGCACAATATAAAGCCGTTTAGCGAGGGGCACGGGCAGGCCGCGCATGGCCATTGGTAGTACTGGCTTAACGTTAACTTTAGTCGGCCAAGCTTTATGGTTTTTGAGTACGTATTCGGCCGCAACGTAGGAATAGGGGCTACGAAAGCTGAAATAGAACTCGAGCGTTTTGATGCCGCCAGACGTTTCCAGATTAGCTTTGTTTGCATCAAAGTTTAGCAGCGGCGATTCGGTCTCTAGTGCGCCCCAATTCAGTAGGCGGTTACTGAGAAATTCAAATCTATCTAAGCCCCAAAACCATTCGCCGTCGAACTGCCACATGGCGGGCAGGTAATGCCCCATTTTTTTACGGTGCAGTGCGTTTTGGTCTAGCTCGGCTTGAGCGCGGGAACGGTCAGTCTTAGCAGAGAAATGTTCAGGCCATTCTGCACCGGCAAATAGCGCATCTCTTAAGTCTGCCTCGAGTGTGAGTAGCTTATATAAGTCTTGGCCGTGCCCGCTGAAGGCGATGCTGGCTTTATGTTTGTATTCAGGCGACGGCAACGTCGCACCGGCGGGGAATTTAAGCCCCCAAGCTGGCGCAATGCGTTTGGCGTCTAGCAGTGCGAATTGACGCTGTTTATCGGCTTCTGGATAAGCCGCATCTTCAGGCGCAGGAACGACACGTACATGTATAGGGCAGTGCAAGCGGTCGGCAAATTTGCCTAAAGCTTGTAAGGCTAAGTGTGAGTGCGGGTCGCCCGGCTCAAAATAGAGTTCCAGTGTTGGTGGTTTACGGCGAATGTTATTCAGCCCAAAACGACGGGCTTTGGCGCGCGCTTTGGGATCTGGCCTAGAGACAACTTGTTCTAGTATCCAACCGCGAATTTTGCTGCGTAGACTGCCCATAACTTATAGCCACCCGTGTTGTCGCGCTGCGAGTTCGTTCATGATTTCACGAGTGCCACCGCCAATGCTGAGCACTTTGGTTTCTCGGAAAACCCGCTCGGCTTTAGTTTCTCGCATATAGCCAGCACCGCCTAAAATTTGCACCGCTTCTGGTGCGATGTATTCAATTAAATCAGTGCATTGATTCTTCAATTGCGCCAAGTCTGCAGGTTTAGCTTTGTTTTCGGCGATAAGCCAAGTGACTTCAAAGAGGTAAGCGCGGGTCGCGTCTAGTCGTGCACGCATGTCGGTGAGCTTATGCCGAACCACTTGGTGGTGAATGATCGGCTTGCCAAAGGTTTGGCGTTGCTGGGCCCAATCCAAGGCTTCTTCGAATACTGTGTTAGCTAGTCCCCAGGCTTGTGCCGCTAGCCCAAGACGCTCGCTATTAAAGTTTTGCATGATGAAGGGGAAGCCTGCGTTTTCCGGACCAATGCGGTTCGCAACAGGTACGCGGCAGTCGTCAAAATATAGGGTGGCAGTGTCTGAGCACCACCAGCCCATTTTCTTTAATGGCGTGCGCGTAAAACCGGGCGCATCTCGTGGCACGAGTATCAAGCTAACTCCGGCAGCGCCTCCGCCTCCAGTGCGCACGGCAACGGTATACCAGTCCGCATCCATTCCGCTGGTAATGAAGGTTTTGCTGCCATTAATTACGTAGTGGTCGCCGTCTAGTTTCGCCCGCGTTTGGATATTGGCCACGTCTGAGCCGCCACTAGGTTCGGTAATGGCGAGCGCAGCGCGCTGTTCGCCAGTCAGCACGGCGGTGCAAACGGATTCGCGCAGCGGATGTTGTTTGTCTAGCACCAGTGGTGGAATCGCAATGTCTTGCGTAAACAAGTTGGCAAGTAGGCCACCGCTCCCGGCGCGGGCGATTTCAATGGTGCTCAGGACTTTATAGAAAGGGTCAGCCTCATAACCGCCGAGCTCTTCGGGGTAGCCCATACCAAATAGGCCAAGTTCTGCCGCCTGTTTGTATAGCGAAGGTGGGAGGCGGCCGTCTTCTTCCCATTGGTTAATGTTGGGAATGATTTGCTCGTCAACAAAACGCGCGACACTGTCGCGAAAGGCGAGATGTTCTGCCGTTAGGTAGATTGAGCTATAGCTGCTCATTGTGTCTCCTGTGCGTTGTTTCTTAGTAAGGCAACGCTATTCAATTTTTAACGTGAAGCCGGCCTCGGCGAGTCTTTCGGCTTCTTGTGCTAGGTCGGCTCGTGTTAGTGGGTGGCGGGCGAGCCAGCCGCGCTGGAATTTGAGCGTGACTGTATTGCGCTTAGCCGTAATTTCGACTTTTGTATCGCGCTTTGGTGCGCGGTCTCGGTGCAAATACACAGCGATTCTTAACAGAATGGCCAGTTTGATAATGACCAAGGCTTTTTTCTCTTTCATGCTTTGCAAGCGCTCTAAAGGTAGGCGTTTGCGATGGGCCTGAATGAGTGTGGCGAGAATGTATTGTTCTTGGCGCGAGAAACCGGGCAGATTGCTGTGGTCGATAATATAAGCGCCATGGCGGTGATAACCGCGAAAGCCTATCCCGAGACCAATTTCATGAAGCCGTGCGGCCCAGTGTAAATAGGCGGGATAAATTTCTGCTTCTAGCTTCCATGGTGTGGCGACTTGTCTAAGCAGCTCGCGGGCGGTGCGGCTGATACGTCGGCCATGTTTTCTGTCTAGGTGATAGTGCCGCGCTAATGCACGCACGGACTCGTGCCGCAATTCACGTCCTTGGCGGTCGCCAATCAGGTCGTACAGCACGCCTTCTCTTAAGGCCGTTTCCGTGGTGCGTAATGAATCTATTTTAAGGGCTTTGAAAATGCCCATCATCGCGGCTAAACCGGCGGCAAAAACGCGTTGTCGATCTGATGACAAGCCGGCTAGATGCAGTTGTTCACTATTGCCGCATTTTAGACACAAGCTTCGCACGGCTCGCATGCCAGTATAAGTAATGGTGCCGTCGGTAATGCCGTTGTCGCGGAGAACCACGCTACTGGCTTGAGCACTGCCACTGGTGCCGATGGCAATTTCCCAAGGAAACTTACGCCAACGGCGTTTAATCGGCGCCAGCTCGTGCATGGCATCTTGCTTAGCGGCTTTAAAGGCTTTGCGAGTCAGGTCGCCGTTAGCAAAATACTTTTCTGTTAAGCGCACACAGCCAATTTGTAAGCTGGCTAGTTGGCGTGGGGTTTGGTTTTCACCATAAATAAACTCGGTACTGCCGCCGCCGATATCCAAAATCAGACGTTTTGCAGGTGCATCGCCCAGGCTTTGGGTGACGCCAAGCCAGATCAGACGGGCCTCTTCATGGCCGGAGATAATGTCGATGCTGGAGCCGAGTGCGGCTTCCGCCTTGGGTAGGAAGGTTTGGCTGTTACTAATGCGGCGGAGCGTATTGGTACCCACCGCGCGGATGTTCTCCGGCGGCACTTGGCTCATTAACTGCTGGATACGTTCTAGGCAGTCTAAGGCACGGTTTTGAGCGGGCTCGCTGAGGTAATAATCGTCATCGATACCGGCGGCTAGGCGAACCGTTTCTTTGTGTCGGTCAATGATGTCGAGTCGATTGCCGTGATAGCGCGCGACAACGGTATGAAAGCTATTCGAGCCAAGGTCAACGGCGGCAAGAAGTTGGCTTTGGTCGCCGTCAGTGACGCCGTTGTCACTATTGGCAAGTTTTGATTTGCTGCTACTCAAGGTTAGCTACACTGTGCCTTTGATTTTGACCAAGCTTACCTGAATCCAACATGGCTACAAACGCCCCCGCGCAAACTAACGTTAAAACCTCACCGCCTACCGTCTATTTAAAAGACTACCAAGCGCCTGCATGGCGAATTGACTCGGTAGATTTACAGTTTTCGCTGTTTGAAACCCATGCCCTGGTAACCGCTGCGCTCACGTTTGAGCGTACGCAAGCCGAACCTACGGCGATGGTGCTAGACGGCGAGCTGTTAACGCTAGAAAGCATTGAGGTGAATGGCAACCCGCTTGCTGATCATGAATACCGCGTAAGTGATGAAGCTTTAACCCTGTTAAGCCCGCCAGCTCAAGGCGTTTTGAAAACCGTGGTGCGTATTGAGCCGCAAAATAATACGGCGTTAGAAGGGCTGTATCGCAGTGGCGGCATGTTCTGCACGCAGTGTGAAGCCGACGGTTTCCGTCGCATCACCTATTTCATGGATCGGCCTGATGTTTTGGCGACTTATCGAACCCGAGTGGAAGCCGATAAAAGCCAATATCCCGTGCTGCTATCTAACGGCAATCCGGTTGAAAGTGGTGAGCTCGATAGTGGGCGTCACTTCGTCGTCTGGGAAGACCCATTTCCTAAGCCTTGCTACCTATTTGCGTTAGTGGCGGGTGATTTGCATTTAGAACAATCCAGCTTCACCACTGAAAGCGGTCGCGAGGTTGATTTGCGTTTGTACGTAGAGCCTCAAAACGCCGACAAATGTGATCACGCCATGCAGTCGCTCAAGAACGCCATGCGTTGGGACGAAGAGACTTTTGGCCTTGAGTACGACCTAGATATTTATATGGTCGTAGCAGTAGACGACTTCAATATGGGGGCGATGGAAAATAAAGGCTTGAACGTCTTCAATTCACGTTTTGTGTTGGCGCGCCCTGAAATTGCTGAAGACAGTGATTACGAAGATATTGAAGCGGTGATCGGTCATGAGTACTTCCATAACTGGACCGGTAACCGTGTCACCTGCCGCGATTGGTTCCAGCTATCACTCAAAGAAGGCTTAACAGTTTTTCGTGAGCAAGAATTTTCGGCGGATATGAATGCGCGTAGCGTGAAACGAATCGCTGACGTTCGCCGTTTACGCAGCTTCCAATTCCCAGAAGATGCCGGGCCAACAGCGCATCCGGTGCGTCCCGACAGCTATTCAGAAAGCAACAACCTTTACACCGCGACGGTGTATGAGAAGGGTGGTGAAGTCATTCGTATGTTGCATGGCTTGGTTGGCAAAGCTGGTTTTCGCGCAGGTATGGATTTGTATTTCGAGCGACATGACGGCCAAGCCGTCACCTGCGAAGACTTTGTCGCGGCCATTGCCGATGCAAATAATGTCGATTTAAGTGCTTATTTGGGTTGGTATACCCAAGCTGGCACGCCCAAGTTCTCGATGACCCAACGTTATGACGCAGACAATCAAACGCTGACTTTACGGTTTACCCAAGAAACCTTGCCAACGGCGGGACAACCCGAGAAACAAGCACTGCCTATCCCAATTGCCATAGGGCTCTTGGACGGTGCAGGTGAAGCCTGCAACGCCGTGTTGGCGGCAGGTGCGGGCCGAGAAGCAGACGGTGGCTGGGTATTAGAACTGTCGCAATCTGAAGGCGAATTTGTCTTTAACCAAGTACCAGTGAACGCGGTGCCGTCTGTATTACGTGGTTTTTCAGCACCGGTGGAGCTGGCTACGGACCTAACACGTGAACAAAAACTGCTGTTGCTCGAAAAAGACAGTGACGCGTTTGCACGTTGGGATGCCGGACAACAACTGGCGGTGGATGAACTCAGCGCATTGGTATCGGGCGCGCAAACCGTAGTAGCCGATGATTTTGTACAAGCTTGTGGCGGCGCTATTGAGCGGGTTTTGTCTGGCAAAGATGATGACTATGCGTTGTATGCGGAATTATTAACCTTTGCCGATGAAAGCTCGCTGGTAAATCGTTTGTCGCGGGTTGATGTGCACAGTATTCATCATGCGGTGTCGGCTTTGCGGACAGGCTTGGCGAGCGCGTTATCGGCTCAGTGGCAGTCTCTGTATGACTATTGCCACGCTCGTGCAGAAAATGCGAGCGCGAGGGCGTTGCGTAATGTGGCGCTGCGTTATCTAGCAGCTGCTGCGCCTGCAGAGGCTGATGCCATTGTGGTGGCTCAGCTGGAATCGGCTGCGTGTATGACCGATAGCATGGGCGCCTTAAAAGTAGCTGTGCATGAGAATTTGCCGTCTAAGCAAACGTTACTTGATGCCTTTTATCAGCAATGGCAGGGCGAGCCGCTGGTAGTGAATAAATGGTTGTCGGTACAAGCCGCGCAACCAAGCATGGATGCCTTAACCATAGTGAAGGCGCTAGCCGAGCATGAGGCTTTCGATATTACCAACCCGAACAAAGTGCGCGCACTGTTCAATATGTACGCGGCTTGGAACCCGGTGGGTTTTCATGGTGGTGGCGAAGCTGCCTATGCCTTTATTGCGGACCAAGTACTGCGTTTAAATGAGTTAAACCCTCAAGTCGCAGCACGTTTGGTGGGTGCTTTTAACCATTGGCGTAAGTTTGATGGCGAAGCGCGTTTTGAAATGCAGCAGCAGTTGCAACGTATTCAGTCGGCCTCCGGATTAAGCCGTGCGGTAGCTGATATTGTGAACAAGAGTTTGATGTAGAGAGCCGGCAGCTTGATTCTTTAGTTGAGGCTGTAATAAAACCGTCATTGCTATGTCATCTAATGACGGCGTTTAAAACCAAATGAGTAAACCTTAGGTCACAGCGATGAAAACCATATTGTTGGTAGAAGATGATCAAGCTATTCGTGAAATGGTGGTGTTTGCCTTAGAGAAAGAAGGTTACAACGTCATTGAAGCAGAAGACGGCCAAGCCGCGCATGTGGCGATCGCCAATGAGCGCCCTGATTTGATTTTGTTGGACTGGATGCTGCCCGGTGATAGCGGCATAGAAATTTGCCGCCAGCTCAAGCGGGAAGACGACACGCGTGATTTGCCCATCATCATGCTCACTGCCCGCGGCGAAGAAGATGACCGCGTACAAGGCTTGGAAACGGGTGCGGATGACTTTGTATCTAAACCGTTTTCTGTCAGAGAGTTAGTGGCGCGTATTAAGGCCCTGCTACGTCGAGCTTCACCAGAACAAGACGGCATGTTAGAGGCAAAT
>JAPPPA010000191.1 GCA_028817755.1 Gammaproteobacteria bacterium
CTGGATGAAATCGTAGAGCGCTCACTAAAACGTGCCGCGCTATGGGACGAAGTAAAGGACCGCTTAGACGACAATGCCTTTGGCCTGTCGGGTGGTCAGCAGCAACGTTTGGTAATTGCACGTGCGGTTGCGGTAGAGCCAGAAGTGCTACTACTGGATGAGCCTTGCTCGGCGCTGGATCCAATCTCAACCTTGAAGATTGAAGAGTTGATTCACGAGTTGCGTGAAGATTTCACCATCGTGATCGTGACGCACAACATGCAGCAGGCGGCTCGTGTTTCGGATTACACCGCCTTTATGTATTTGGGCGACCTGATCGAATTTGACGACACTGATACCCTGTTTACCAAGCCGGGTAAGAAACAAACCGAAGACTACATTACCGGTCGTTTCGGCTAATCTTGATAATAGGGGAGACTAGGAGATGGCCATGAATAAAGCACATTTAAGCGAGCACATTTCTACTCAGTTCAACGAAGAAATTGAGAGCATCCGTGAACGCGTATTGGCAATGGGTGGTTTGGTTGAAGAGCAGTTAGCCAACGCCGTAACCGCCTTGGTAGACAACAAAGGCGACCTTGGTGAAGAGGTGGCTAAATCTGATTACCGCGTAAACGCCGCCGAAGTTAGCATCGACGAAGAATGTAATTTGATTTTGGCGCGCCGCCAGCCGGCTGCAACAGACTTACGTTTGATTGTTGCCATTATCAAAACCATTACTGACCTAGAGCGTATTGGTGACGAAGCCAAGAAAATCGCCAAAATGGCGGTTAAATTGTCTGAGCAAGATCGCCCTGCAACCGGTTACCGTGAAGTGCAGCACTTGGGTGAGGCCGTGTCTCGCATCCTAAACGGCGCTTTGGATGCCTTTGCCCGTATGGATGCAAAAGCCGCGGTAGAAGTGGTGCAGTCAGATATGGAAGTAGACCGTGAATATGAAGCGGTTATGCGCCAATGCATTACCTTTATGATGGAAGACCCACGCACCATTAAACGCGTGATGGATCTTGTATGGGCCGTGCGCGCGATGGAGCGTGTAGGTGACCACGCCGCTAACTTGGCGGAGTACGTTATTTACCTTGTTGAAGGAAAAGATGTTCGTCACATCAAAGCTGAGGAACTTTCTCAGACACTGGCGGACTAACTAAACGAGCCTGCAGCAGCGGGCTTCTCCTAAGGTATAGAGCATTTAGGGGCGAGAGTTTTCTCGCCCCTTTTTTTTGCCTGTAATTAAAGCGTCACTTAGTTAAAACATGACTGCAACAAGCCGTGCTTATTGTGCGTGGCATGAACAAACCAACATCTATTCGTGCTTGGGCTGCTTGGCCTAGCACCGCGCAAGTGCCACTAGGGCACAGCCCAATTATTCCTGTATCAAATCGCCCTACAAACGGCGCCTCACGCACGATCGTGATGGGTCATAGAGCGGCACGTGGCTTGGCGCCAGAAAATACACTCTCCGCCGTACGTGAGGCACTAGCAGCCGGCGTTGACTGGATTGAGATTGACGTTTGGCATGTGGATGGCGAGTTGGTGGTGATTCACGACCAACGCGTAGATCGAACCACTAACGGTATGGGCTATGTCCAAGACTTCAGTTTGCATGACCTAAGAATGCTAGATGCGGGTAACTGCCAACGTGTGCCGTTGTTGGAAGAGGTGATTGAGCTGATTGACGGTCGTTGTGGTCTAAATATTGAACTTAAAGGCCCTGATTGTGCTGATGCCGCAGTAGATGCTGTGAATGCGGCATTGCGTACTAAACGCTGGTACCGAGAACAGTTTCTACTTTCGTCGTTTGACCACGCTCAGCTGGCACGTGTGAAAGAGCTGGACCGCCGTATTCGAACTGGTTTGTTGTTATGTGGTGCGCCTTACGATTTAGCGAGCTACGCACAACAGTTAGATGTGTGGTCGGTGCATTTCAGTCTGAATTTTGTCCGGGCGGAGTGGGTGAGCGCGGTTCAAAATGTCGGGCTTTGGGCGTTTGTTTATACCGTGAATGAGCCTCAGGATGCGGCTCGGCTACGCGAGATAAATGTCGATGGCATATTTACCGATTACCCAGTTGAGGCGCTAGCGACGGCTAACGCCTTTAATACAGCTGATGCGGCTTAAAGAAGCGGGCCTTTCTAGTAGAAGAAGCTAACCGTAAGGCGAACAGAGTCTTCGTGTTCAGCAATACCGATCGGGTCGTCTTCACCGACCGATGAGATAAACCGAGTTTCCAGGCCTAATAAAGTGCTGTCGTTAATACGGTGGGTGGCTTCTAGTGAATAGAGACGACTACCGTGATTGCGATCAACGATAACACCGCCAAGCATTTGAGTATCTGCGGCATTGTTCAGGCCAATGCGGCTGCCGATAAACACGTCATCGTCAAAGGTGCTGATAAAACGGCCATCATCGGCACGTTCATCGTATAGGTATTCCGCGACAATGCTGACGTCAGCATCACTGCCGAAAATCGCTGAGAAGGTGTATTCCATACCAACATCGGCGATAAGGAATTTGGTATCGAGTTGCTCTCGTAAAACAGCTTCAACCTTAAACGCGGCAGGGCCGACAGTGTATTGCACGTCTAGGCCAAATTGTTCTGAGATATCGTAGTGAGGAAAGAGGCAGATA
>JAPPPA010000241.1 GCA_028817755.1 Gammaproteobacteria bacterium
CTGAAACCGCGCGTCAAGCGGAGTATGTATTGCCAGCGGCCAGCCAATTTGAAAAAGCCGAAGCCACATTCTTTAGTATTGAGTTCCCAGACAACGCCTTCCACGTACGTCAGCCGTTGTTTGAGCCGAAAGCGGGCACCTTGCCAGAAGCAGAGATTCACGCGCGCTTGCTAGAAGCAATGGGCGTGTTGTCTGACAAAGATTACGCGCCATTACGTGCCGCAGCCAAGTTAGGTTTATGGGCATTCACGCCGGTGTTCTTGGCAATGGCCGCGACAAATCCAAAAGTCATGAAATACGTGCCGATTTATCTATATCGCACGCTGGGCGAAACCATGCCAGAAGGTATGGCGCAAGCCGCGGTGGTATGGGGCATGGCGCTGTTACATATTCAAGGCAACCCTAAAACGGCCAAACGTGCCGGTTTTGGTGGCCCATTGCCGATTGCAGCGAATAAGCTCTTTAAGGCGATTATTAATAACCCTTCAGGTGTTACCTTCGCCTCCGCTACGCTTGAAGATAGCTGGAACGCGATTGGTATGAAGGATAAGAAGATCAATCTGCATATTCCTGAAATGATTGAGGAATTGAAAAAGATTGAAACCACGCCTTTACCTAAAGCCGAGGGTTACCCGTACGTGCTTTCAGCAGGCGAGCGCCGTACCGAAACGGCCAATACCGCGGTACGTGATGCTAGTTGGCATAAGAAGGGTATTTACGCCGCGCTACGCATGAGCCCGCAGGATGCTGAAAGCATGGGCGTAGAAACAGGAGATGTGGTGCGATTAAGCACTCGCAGAGCTAGCGCTGAAGTACCGGTAGAAATCAGCGACATGATGCAGCCTGGTCATATTTCATTACCCAACGGCACTGGTGTGGAATACACCGACGAGAACGGAAACGTCGTGAAAATGGGCTTAGCGCCGAATGAGTTTACCGCCACGGATGAACGCGACTTTTTAGCCGGCACACCTTGGCACAAACACATTCCGGCCAAGCTTGAGAAGGTAGCCTAGTCATGTTGGAAATGCGGCCTAGCTGTGAATGCTGCGATGTGGATTTGCCGCCTAGCGCGACCAATGCCTTAATCTGCTCTTTTGAGTGCACCTTTTGCAGCGATTGTGCTGAGAACACTTTGGGCGGCAAATGCCCGAACTGTGGCGGCGATTTGGTGGCTAGGCCTACACGAGCCGAAGACAAGCTAGTAAACGCACCAGCTTCAACATTACGCGTTGTTAAAGTCGGTGGTTGCTAGGGCGCTTTGATGGTTTGCCGCTGAATGGTGTTGCTATTCAGCGGTAGTGAATAAAACAGCCCGTCGTGTGCCAGTTGCACGCTATTCGCACCGGCTTTCTCAACGTCTCGCATAAATATCTTTTCCGCGATCTTGTTCGGCGGTGGTGGTGTGAGGTGGTAGAGCACCAGCTCTTTCACGTTGGCTTCTGCGGCTGATTCAGCAGCTTCTACCGGCGAGGTGTGATAGTCGCGAATATCAAAGAAGATTTTGGCTAGTTGGTGTCTGCCAAGTGCCTTCGCTGTGTCTTCCAGCTGCTGAACCATATGTTGTGCTTGGGCTTCGTGGAATAAAACATCGGCGTCTTTAGAGGCGTTTATAAGGGACTGTGATTTCACTGTGTCGCCAGATACGACAAGCGATCGGTCGCCATAATCAAAGCGGTAACCTAGTGCAGGATCAATTGGGTCGTGATCAACCGCGAAGGCAGTAATGGTGAGCTTGCCATCTTGCATAATCACCTTTGGTAGCTGGGTGATGGGTGCAGCCACCATTTCCGCCGTTTCAGGTTTTAGGTAATCCGCGCCATGGTGTTCTATACGAAAGCCTCGATCATGCGCATAGGCTTGGTTAAAACCCGCCACAATGTTTTCTATGCCTTGCCCGCCATAAATCTTTAGATTTGCATCGCGCCCAGCAGCCCAGCTTTGCATGTTGTATTCACCCAGTTCAGCAATATGATCTGAATGAAAGTGAGTGATAAAAATGCCGCCAAGTTTTTCCGCCGAAATACCGCGTAACGCTAGGTTATTCCAGCTTCTAGAACCGACGTCCACAATATAGAACTTGTCGCCGGCAAATATTGCAATACAGGGGCCAGCGCGCTTGGGCGAGGGGAAGGGCGAAGTGCTGCCGCAAACCATCGCGTTTAATGCGTCTTGCTGAAAAAGCTCACTGGTGTCTTGCGCCATGCGGCTTTTAATAACCGCAGCCATTAGGTGGTCTTGAAGCGTTTGGTTTTGCAGGGCGAAGTAGCTGCCCGCGGCAATAACAACTAAGGCGATGACGAGTTTGCGCATGTGGTTTTATGTTTGTGAGATTTAGCGGCCGCCAGTGTAAAGCAGGCCTGGTGAATATAAAAAGGCCGAGATAATTGGATTATCTCGGCCTTGTTTCTAGCGGCTATGTACGCTTAGCTGCAGCAGTCGCAGCTGCATTTGCAATTACAGCAACAGTTGCAGCTACATTTAGAGTTTTGGCATTCGCAGGCTTTACCGCAGCATTCGCATTGTGAGTCTTTGTCTTGGGTGTCAGTCATTGCATTAATCCTCTTGGTTAACTATTCTATATTTCAATAAATATTGAAATATGCGCTTACTGTAGTGCTTTTAAT
>JAPPPA010000309.1 GCA_028817755.1 Gammaproteobacteria bacterium
AGGTATTAGCATCTTAAGCATACATTTGTATACTTTTTAGTTATAGGCGAATTCTAGTCCATAAACACAGACTTCGCGTGTCATAAAATGACATTTCATTGACTCAAAACGCCAAACTCACGAGCCAATCAGGATCAATCAATCCCGTATAATGGCGCGGTTTAATTCGACCTATGAAAGCCAATGGGCAAAAGCAAAGCCAAACCTGACAATAGCGGCACCATCGCCGTTAACCGCAAAGCCCGACACGACTACCTTATAGAGACGGAATATGAGGCTGGCATGGAGCTATTAGGTTGGGAAGTGAAAGCGCTAAGAGCAAAAAAAGCCAACCTAACGGATGGCTATGTGGTGATTCAGAAGGGCCAGGCCTGGCTAACCGCATGCAACATTAGTCCACTCATTGCCGCCTCTACACATATCAAACCAGAACCTATGCGCGCTAGGCGGCTGCTATTACACCGCGAAGAACTCAACAAGTTAATTGGCGCCGTGGAACGCAAAGGCTACAGCATTGTGCCGCTTAAAATTTACTTCACCCGTGGACTAGCCAAACTCAAGATTGGCCTCGGCAAAGGTAAGAAACAACACGACAAACGCGCGAGCGAGAAAGACAGAGACTGGAAACGAGAGCAGTCGCGAATTATGAAATCGTTTAACCGATAACCCACGGCTTAACAGACAAACCAAACCTCACAGCACTGCTGAAATCACCCCTTAATCCACGAGGGGAGAACTCGCGCCGTCCATGGCGCTCGCCCTTCGGGCCCGCTACGCGGTTCAAAATCGGCTGTCCTGCCGATTTTGTCGAACCCTCGGGGTTTCTCAGCCACCCAGCCAGACGAGCACAAAAAAGGCCCCTGCCTTAACGGCAGGGGCCTTTTTTATGCTGGTGGAGGCGGGGGGAGTCGAACCCCCGTCCGCAAGCCCTCCATCTTAGGCTCTACATGCTTATCTCGTTCTTAGTCTTACTACTGGCAACCCAACGAGCAGGGAAAACCGGCAGCCAGCCCGTAAAGTTTTAGCAGCTCAAAGCCGGGCTCAGATCACTGCGATTCTGTGTGGGATGAGTCCTGCTACCCGAGCGCACAGACACACGTCGGACAGAACCTCTACAACAGGTTATTAAGCTGCTAGAGCGAAGTTTTCGTCGTTGGCAGTTAAATTGCCGTGTTACTGGATTTACGAGGTATGTAACATCCTCGACATGCACCTAGAGACTTTGCAACCCACGTCGAAGCCAAATACGCCCCCAGTGGCGGGGATTATAGCCGAATGCAAAACCGAAGATTGTCAGAACCGCCAATCACTTTGCGATTAGCAATTCTTATAGTGCTGCCCTATTCAAACTAGCACTGTTATTTTATGAAAACGCGCGTTACCGAACTACTTGGCATTCAATACCCTATCTTGTTGCCGGGCATGAGCTGGATCTCAAAACCAGAACTTGTTGCTGCTGTAAGTAATGCCGGTGGTTTAGGCATTTTGGCGTTAGGCCCTCTAAATCCAGACCAAACCCGTGCTTCTATTCGCCGCATCCGCGAACTAACTGACAAGCCATTTGGTGTCGGCTGCACATTGCTTATGCCGGGCGCGAAAGAAAACGCCGAAGTTTGCTTAGAAGAACAAGTGCCCGTTATTAACTATTCACTGGGTAAAGGCGATTGGCTCTCAAAACGCGCTCATGAATACGGCGGCAAAGTGATAGCGACTATTACCACCGTCAAACATGCTAAGTCTGCTGTTGACTGTGGTGCAGACGCGTTGCTTGTAACTGGCCATGAAGCCGCAGCACACGGTGGCGAAGTGACCTCAATGGTGCTAATCCCGGCCATTGCAGACGCGGTTGATGTTCCTGTCATTGGCTGCGGTGGTTTTGGTGACGGCCGAGGCCTTGCTGCAGCGCTAGCATTAGGCGCAGATGGTATTGCCATGGGCTCACGCTTTGCCACATCAAGCGACAGCCCATTGCACCAAAACGTGAAAGAGAACGTGGTTAACAAAGATCAGCATGCTACGGTCTATTCGCCAAACTTTGACGGTATCCCAGCGCGTTACATGAAGACGCCTACAGCAGTAAAACTAACGCGCAAACCGATGAACTTCTTTGTGACAGCGATTAAAGCTACACAAGCGGCTAAATACGTTGGCCAACCGATCTGGAAGATTCTACTCGGCCTTATTGCAGCACTCGACAAGATCCGCCTACTCGCCTACTTCGGAGCTGCCACACCCAAACTTCAACGCGCTACGGAAGAAGGCGATCTAGATAAAGGCATGCAGTTTATTGGTCAAAGCCAAGGCTTAATTAAAGACGTAAAAAGCGTAGACGAGATAATGCAACGCGTTATTGCTGAAGCTGAAGCTGCTCAGTCAGTATTGGCCAACAAACTAGCCTAGTCGGCCAGATCTTGGAAGGACACCGACTTTAAGCCTTCGTCGGTGGCCATTAGCAACTGATCATCGGGCGCGGCCAGGTCGGTGATTGCCGCGGAAGTCCCGCTCTGAAGGGTCACTAACTCATCAGAAGCCTTCCATTCCAGTAGCTCTCCTTTAGCGCCAGCTAATATAACGGCGTCATTCTCTAGAACAGCCGCCGTGTATAGCGAGTTTCCGCTTGGTGACTGTTTTAGCAACCATTCATCGTCATCCGCCGCTTTGTAGGCCAGCGCCCCACCAAAACCATGCAATAAAACACCGCCCGAGACCTCAACCGCACCAAACCAGGTTGCGCCACCTCCAACGGTCTCTCGCTCCCACTCGACGCCATCGTCCGACCAGTAGATAACACCACTCTCGCCTGCCGCCAGAAAACGTCCTGACCGCAGCTGCAAAATTGCGTAAAGGTTATAGTCGTCTGGCTCTTCCCACTCAGGGTCTATATATAAATCTCTTGCTTCCCAGCTGTCGCCAGAGTTTTCACTTTGTAAGAATAGCCCTCTTGTCCCAACAGCCAACAGCCGTTGGACTGTATCTGAGTTGCCGTTTCTTACCTCTATTAAGTCCAACACGGCCTGGGGAGATTCAGGCGCTAGATTCGCCTCATAAAGTTTTTCATCAACCCGGTATTTATATATACCTTCCTGATGCCCTAGCAACCAAAACGCTGACTCCGTAGCAGAGACATTAGTTAGCGCTGGTAACGCACTGGTCGCAACTTTCCATTGCTCCGGCCCCGAACAAAGATCACTCCCTTCTAACAAGCCCGCTTTTGATAACAACAACTC
Source organism: Gammaproteobacteria bacterium (assembly GCA_028817755.1). Classification (GTDB taxonomy): domain Bacteria; phylum Pseudomonadota; class Gammaproteobacteria; order JAPPPA01; family JAPPPA01; genus JAPPPA01. The sequence continues at coordinate 3,228 of JAPPPA010000309.1, forward strand.
GCCCCTAGCAGAGCCTGCCAACACTTGGGAATCTTTCAATGCAACCGTGGTAATAGCGCCACAAGGCTTTTGGGCATTACCTGTGCCAACCATAACGAGGACCCCGAGGGCCACGCACACAACTTGAAGGAATTTAGTCATCTTGTTGATAGTTTCTCATTTATGCAAGCGAGACTAGCCCAATACCCACAAACAAAAACGGGCCGCTTAAGCGACCCGTTCTGTAAGCACTAACATTGAATTAGAAGCTGTATTTAATATCAATACTGTAGTGATCACGATCGTTTTCTTGGTTGCGATCACCAGCGCCAGTGAACCAGTTATATTTCAGGTTCAAGGTCCAATCGCCACGAGTAAACTCACTACCCCATAGGAAGCGCTTACGACCTTCTACAAAGTTACCACCAGGGCCAGGCGAATTACCGTTCACATCTACGAACACACCAAATAGTTGGTTCAAGTTAGCACCAAAAATAAGGTTGTTGTACTTCAAGAATGAAAGCACGCGGAAACCCCAAGAGAACGACGTCGCAAAAGTGCTTGCATCTTCTGTAATAGGTGTTTGACGCAGCAAACCAATTGCACAATCGGTATGGAAAGTACCACCACCGGTAATCGTACCAACAAGGGTGCCAAGCGGGTCTGTCACAGTTGCCGCAATCGCATCAGTTAGAACGTTTGTCACTGTATTACAGGTGCCACCGCCTGATCCACTCAACTCGCTGTCAATCTCTGCACGACCGACACCGTACCAGTTGTCATCGCCAGGCGCTGAGAACTGAATCTCGTCTAAGCTCGGCATATCCCAAACTTTAGTCGCGCCAAAGTCACCGATAAGAATCCACTGGTCAGCACCGAATGGGTTGGCACTTGTGGCGTAAAGCATAGTGCTGGAGAAGTGACCAACAGGTAAACGTTCATAGCCACGAATAATCGATCCTGCCTCAATAACCGAGGTGCCGATATTTGTAGAGCCATTGCGGTTGCTGGTGTAAATACCATTTGGTCCACGGTCATCATTCAATGCCCAATATGCATCGTATCGGGTGTTTACACCGTTGTTCGGCGTATCAATCAGCGCCTGTAGAGCAGCCTGATCCTGAGTATCAGCAAAGCGGTAGGCCTCAAGGTATGAAGGGCCGGCTGCATCGCGAGCCTGACCAAACGCGGGGCTTAGCGCGAACAAAGTCGCGTCTACTGTGCTCACTTGAAGAGGAAGGTCTGGGCGATACGCGACCTCACCAGACAAAGACAAATCACCAATCGTGGTATTGAAAGAAATACCATACATTTCAATGTCTTCCGGATACTCCAAGAATACCGCCGCAGTATCAACACGGGTTAGCGCACCAAGTACATCAGCATCATCTTCTTCAATACTGACACGTTGGCCGTTAGCTAACTGGATACGTTGCTCACCGCCCGCAAAGAGCGTACTAATTGCGCCATGCAACTGGTGGTCGCCAGCGTCATCATTGATATCGGTCGCGATAAAGCTCGCGTAAGGCAAGCGAGAATGATAGTTCGAGTAGTAGAAACCGAACTCTGTATCATTCAGCCATTCCGCGTAGTAGTTAAACTTAACACCCCATTGGCCTCGATCCTCTGGCGTATCGTCAGCTGCGCGACAAAGTGTACGGCCAGCTGTTTCGTTCTCTGCCTGGCCAAGAATTTGGCGCTCCGCTTGATAGGCACCAAATTGAGCGAGTCGATCAGGAATCTGACTTGTTGGGTTATTTGCATCACCAAATGCATCACGATCCTGAGAAGCATAAAGCGCTGGATCACTATTAATGCAGCCCTCATTAAAGCGATCGACACTCGCTTGGTTCCCGGCGTCAAACACAGGGAGGTCATCCTGAATGTTAGCTGGATCTTCTGGCTCTTTACCAAATGCTAGCATCGCGTAACCTTCGCCTGAGCCAGCCACGTCAGAAGTTGAAAAGAAGTCACCAATCGGAGGAATGATAATCGGCTTCCACTTCAACTGATAGAACGCTTCCATAGAAACGTTGTCTGTAATATCAATACCCGCCTTAACCATTTCGGTAGGCGTAAATAGCTCTTTTAGGTCTAAACCTGGCGTGTTCAAACGAATAACGTTTGGCGCATTGGCCGAGTTAATAGAGTTAACAACGAAGGTCAGGCTCTCACCCCAAGACACCACTTGCTTACCAACGTTAACTGACAAAGTCCGATCAAAAACATCCCAGCTACCGTAAGCATAAAAATCTTCTAGGCGACTACTGAAGGCGATGTCATCTTCTACAGCCTTACCACGGAGAGTTACACTGGGTTGTTGAATCGCGTCTACATGTACTTCTTCAAAATCAACCGCCGTTGGGTCATAGAATGAAATCACACGAGCGAAAAGACCATAGTCTTCCCAAGTCATATCCAGATCAACGGTGGTTTTAAAGGCTGCGTGAACCACATCGCCTTTCTCATAGTTCAAGTTACCCTGGTCAGCGTTTTGCGTAAAAGAGCCACGAGCATCAACAAATGCTTGGTGCTCAACCGCATTCAGCACACAACCACCGAGAATATCCTCGGTTCCACCACCCGTTTCATTACTGTCACCACCGGTTTGGCTATCAGCACAAAGCACGTCGCCGTCGTTGATACGGTCTGGACCACTGCGCTTGTTTACTAAGGAGTAGTCGATATCTTGTGCCCTAAATGTCGCACCTGCAGACATCAATACGTTAACGCTACCTTCGATATCCCCCCACTCAAAGCCAAAAGCTAGGGCATTAGACGAGGCAACGGCCATAACGCCAGCCGCGCTGGTAATGGCGGCCTTACGGCCTACTGACTTAATGATGTTCACGCAGATTACTCCTGAGGAAACTTGATTCCTGTAGCGGTTTCAATCAGAAACCGCAAGCCGACGGTTTTCGCAAAAACAGGAAGAGGCTCGGAACTTGCCCGAGAAATAAGAGACGCTGCACTTGAGTCTCCCCCACCATTTTTTACGCACTTGTTTTTTTATAAATTACTTGGCATTAGCGACAAGATTTGGCACTTGTTTGGCTAATTAACCTTTATGGGGAACTTTTTATCAAAGCCTTGCTACACAAGCAAGTAAAAACAACGGATTAAGGTATTTTGCTAACTAAAAACGGATTTTTATAGTTAGGAGAGCCAAATTAGGGAAGCCATTCGACCACAAGGCTTGGCTTGTCCGCGCTTATCACTGCCAGACCGACGATAAGAGTAAAAACGCTCATCCGTGACAGTACACCACTCACCGCCGATGACGTTATCAATGCCCAAAGCGTGCAAACGCTGACGAGCCAGCAAGTAAATATCCGCGAGAAACTTATCACCCGATTGAGCGAATGCGTAACCAGCTTCCGAGTTGAGATTTTCAAAGGCAGCCTTTACTTCACTCCCCACTTCGAAGCACGCTGGACCTATCGCAGGGCCTAACCAACACGAAATTGAGCTTGGTGAAACAGCCATTTTGGCTACCGTGGCTTCAAGAACCCCATTACATAAGCCGCGCCAGCCAGCATGAGCCGCGCCCACCACGCCGCCGAACTCTTGAGAATAAAACAGTACTGGCAGGCAATCTGCGGTCATCACAGCAAGAACGGCGCCTTGTCCACGCCCTACCGATGCATCTGCAGTAACACCATCGTTATCGGAATGCGCATCTGCGACTTCAACCCCGTGCACTTGATTTAACCAAAGCGGCGCAGCAGGCAATGACAGCTCCTGCTCTAAGCGCTCACGATTCTTCAATACATTCGCTTCAGCATCACCCACATGCATGGCCAAATTAAAGTCGCCATAGCCACTGCCTTGGCCAGCTTCGTAGCCGTAAGTGAATGCCACATTCACTCCATTAGGCAGGCTCCAGTCAGGCTTAAGAATAAGCGTCATTCGGCACTCATATCTTCACGCAAACTGGCAACGAGTCTCTGCATATCCTCAGGCGGCGCCACTTGCCAGTCCATTCGCTCACCACTCACGGGGTGAATCAAACCTAAGCGCCTAGCGTGCAAGGCTTGCCGATTAAATCCACGCAACATTTGCTCTAAGCTAGCGCTAGTTCCTGCAGGAATAGCAAGCCGCCCACCGTAAACAGGATCCCCAACTAGAGGGTGCTTCTCGCTGGCCATATGAATACGAATTTGGTGTGTACGCCCGGTTTCTAGCTTTAACCGCAACCGCGTATGCGACTTAAACCGCTCAAGCACACGATAATGCGTGACAGACTCGCGCCCACCTTGCCTAATCGCCATTTTCGTACGATCACGCGGGTCGCGCTCAATCGGCTTATCGATCGTGCCACCGGCTACTAGTTGGCCACGCACCACCGCCTCGTATTCACGATTGATCTCACGTGCTTGCAACGCTTCTACTAAATAACTGTGAGACTCCAAGGTACGCGCCACTACTAGCAACCCTGTGGTGTCTTTATCAATTCGGTGCACCAAGCCCGCACGCGGCAGCGCATCCAGCTCGGGCGCGTAATGTAATAAAGCGTTTACTAATGTACCGGAGGTGTTACCCGCCCCCGGGTGGACGACCAAACCAGCTGGCTTGTTGACCACAATCAATGCGTCATCTTCGTAGACAATATCTAGCGCAATATCCTCGGCTCGCACGCCGGGATCGAGCACCAAGTTTGCGTTCAACACCAATGCGTCTTGGTGCTTAACCAAGTCACGCTGACTCGCCTGCTCTCCGTTAAGTGTCAATTGCCCCTGCGCAATCCACGCCTGCAATCGGCTACGCGAATAGTCATTAAAAAGTTGTGCGCAAATCTGATCCAAGCGCATGCCTTTGCTGGGCATATAAACGCTAGCGGATTTTTCTACATTTATTGTTGTCACAACATCAAACCTTAAATAATTTCGGCGCCAAAGGGCGCGAGTAAGCAAATCTCAATGCTTGTAGGTGGTCAGCACCGGGCGCGCACCGCTATACTGCCGTCTCAGCTGTTGGCCAGACGCCAACAACTTAGTTAATCCCGCGCTATGCGCTAAAGAATCAAGATGCCTAACATTTCTTTTCGTCACGTTTTAATCGCCACCGCCGTTGGACTCAGCCTTACCGTTACAGCCTGTAGCAGTAACAATAGTGCTGGCCCAATTCAGAATGTTACCGAACGCGATGAGCGCCGAATTGCACGACTAAAAGAAGACGAATTGTACCAGCGTGCACGCCAAGCGTTGGACAGTGGTGCATGGGATTCTGCACTTCAGCTTTATAACGACATCGAGCTGCGTTACCCGTTCTCTGAAACTGCGCGCCAAGCACAGCTAGAAGCGCTATACGGCCACTACCGCTTATTCCAAGAAGACTTAGTTGTATCACTCGCCAACCAGTTCATTAACCAATACCCACGCCACCCACATGTAGACTACGCGCACTACATGAAAGGCCTAGCCAATTTCCGCCGTGCCACACCGGATGTAGGCTCTTGGTTTAAGTCAGATCACACCATGCGCGATCCTGGCTATGCACGTGAATCGTTCTTTGCCTTCTCTCGCTTAGTAAATAGCCTACCGAATAGCGATTACGCGCATGACGCTCGCCTAAGAATGCTGTTCTTACGTGAACGCCTTGCTAAAAACCAATGGAATATTATCCAATATTACCAACGTAAGAGCGCATGGATCGCTGTCATCAACCGCTCAAAGCTTATTCTTGAAGATTATGCTGGCAGCAGTTTCACCCAACCTGCGCTAGAAGCGATGGCAGAAGCCTACGACAATCTAGGCATGCCTGAGTTAGCCAAAGACGCTCGCACCGCTGCTGCACTTAACCCAAGTGAAGACTACGTTGCGCCAGAGGATGAAGAAGCGGTTCGCGTACTCGATTTGGAACAGCTGATTCCTCAACTGCAAGAAGCTAAACCATAAGCTGCTATTTCGGGCTAGGTTGGTAACCCGAAGTAATGGGATAACGGCGGTCACGGCCAAAAGCACGGCGAGTAATTTTCACGCCGGGAGACGCCTGCTGACGCTTATATTCATTGCGTTTAATCATGCCTACTACGCGGCGCACCAACGCCTCGTCGTATCCTAGTTCACAGATTGAATGCACGCTCTGATCGGCCTCAATGCTGAATTCTAAAATCGGATCTAACACCTCATAAGGTGGAAGGCTATCAGTGTCTTTTTGATCAGGGCGGAGCTCTGCCGAAGGTGGGCGCTCAATTACCCGGTTTGGAATAATCTCCTGCCCTGCTGACTCATTCTTATAACGTGCCAGCTGATACACGAGAGTCTTAAATACATCTTTAAGCGGACCATAACCACCGGCCATATCACCATATAAAGTGGCATAACCAATCGCGGTTTCGCTCTTATTACTGGTAGTCAACACCATCTTTCCAGTCTTATTGGAAATGGCCATTAACAACAAACCACGGATGCGGGCCTGAATATTTTCTTCCGTGGTATCTAAGTCAGTCCCGGCAAACCGCTCAGCCAACATTCCTTCGAAAGTATTTACGGCTGGCTCAATAGCAATACTGTGCCAATGTACGCCTTGCACTTTAGCCTGCTGCGCCGCATCTTCATTACTCATATCTGCGGTGTAGCGCGAAGGCATTAAGACCGCTTCAACCTTATCTGCGCCCAAGGCATCAACCGCCACTGCAAGCACTAGCGCCGAGTCGATGCCACCAGACAAGCCCAGCACCACGCCAGGAAAGTTATTTTTAGTAACGTAATCTCGCACCGCTAAGACAATGGCGTCATAAACTTCGGCAAGCTCATTAACTTCTACATCAGCCGCGTCACTAACAGGAGCGACTAGGCCACTCTCCGTTTTCTCGAATTCAATAACCTCTACGCATTCAGCGCAGGCTGGCGCTAAATAGGCACATTCACCTGAGGCATTGAATGCCATAGAGCGGCCGTCAAACACCAACTCATCTTGGCCGCCCACTAAATTGCAGTAAACCATAGGCAGCTGCGTATCGGTCACACGCTTTTTAACTACCGCCATACGTTCTGCTAGTTTCGCCTCGTGGAAAGGCGACGCATTTAAATTGAGCAATAATTCTGCGCCAGCTTCTTTTGCTTGCTGACATGGCGCTGCATGCCAAATATCTTCACAAACAGTCACACCAACGGATGTGCCGTTAATATCTAGCACCAAAGGCTGATCGCCCGCAGCAAAATAACGCTGCTCGTCAAACACGCCATAGTTGGGCAAGCATTGTTTGAAATAGCGACCTAGCTGTTTGCCAGCCTGAATCACCACCGCCGCGTTGTAAATATCGCCACTTTCGTAATGTGGCGCACCAAACACCAAGCACAACTGGCCAAATGACTCAGCCGAAGCTTCTAGCAAGACCTGAATAGCGGCCTCAATTTGATTTCTAAACGCTGGACGAAACAGAAGGTCTTCCGGCGGATAGCCGCAAAGCGCTAACTCCGGAAATATCACAACATCAGCACCCGCCTCATTTGCCGCTAAGGCGTTGCGCAGGATTAAATCGGTATTTCCAGCAATATCCCCCATTAAGGGATTGCACTGGGCAATCGCAACCTTCATATGCGAATCACTTATGGCTCTATTGTGAAAATTTAGGCCAATGCGGCCTGCATCGCGGCGCCCAGCTCAGCAGGCGAATCAACGGTGTGAACACCCGCCGCCTTCAAGGCAGCGAACTTACCTTCAGCTGTACCTTGACCGCCAGAAACAATGGCTCCCGCATGGCCCATGCGCTTACCTTTTGGCGCAGTTACACCCGCGATATAACCCACAACCGGCTTAGACACATGCTTGGCAATGTACTCAGCAGCAGCTTCTTCATCACTGCCGCCAATTTCACCAATCATAATCATGCCTTGCGTAGCAGGGTCAGCCTCAAACATGGCTAGGCATTCAATAAAGCCCAAGCCATGAACAGGATCACCGCCCATTCCTACACAGGTGCTCTGCCCCAAACCAACCGCAGTCGTTTGGTGCACAGCTTCGTAGGTCAAGGTGCCAGAACGAGAAACAATACCAATCGAACCCGGCAGGTGAATGTGCCCAGGCATAATGCCCATTTTGCACTCACCCGGCGTAATCACACCCGGGCAGTTTGGCCCTATCAATTTGGCCCCAGTCGCTTCCAAGCCAAGTTTCACACGCAACATGTCTTGCACGGGAATATGCTCGGTAATGCATACAATCAATTCAATGCCAGCATCCGCCGCTTCCAAAATCGCGTCAGCCGCGAAAGGCGCTGGTACAAAAATCACCGACGCATTGGCCGCCTCAGCTTCAACAGCCTCATGAACGGTATTAAATACCGGGCGCTCTAAATGCGTTTGGCCGCCTTTACCTGGCGCCACACCACCCACAACTTGAGTGCCGTAAGCAATACATTGCTCTGCATGAAAGCTACCTTGCTTTCCGGTAAAACCCTGAAAAATTACGCGCGTTGCGGCGTTAACTAAAATACTCATACGTCGTCTACTTTGCCGCGGCTACGGCTTTTTGTGCCGCATCGGTTAGCCCTTCTGCGGTAACAATGTCCAAGCCGCTTTCAGCTAGCAACTCTCGTCCTCGGTCGACATTTGTTCCCTCTAGGCGAACAATCACGGGCACGCTAACACCGACTTCTTTAATCGCGGTAATGATG
>JAPPPA010000145.1 GCA_028817755.1 Gammaproteobacteria bacterium
CGCTGACTTTAACCGCTTACATAGCAGGGCCAGTGGGCTTTATATGGTGGCGAGTGTTTTCGGTCTCGCCATTGTCGCGTTTCGCGGCCATTTGGCCGCGGAGCGATAACTGAGTCTTTAGCCTTTAGGTAGGCGAAGCTCTTCTAAAGTGGTGCGTTTGCCAGCTTTATAACTAGCTGGGCGAGGGCGGTAAAATACCGCGACATTCCCGATGCGTTGTACCAAGGTTAGATCCAGCGGTTCTGCTAGCTCGGCAATCATTTGGTCGCGTAGTTCGCTATCGCCTACCGCAAATTTCACTTTAATCAGCTCGTGGTGGCTAGCGGCCAAATCTGTTTCTGTACGCAAGTTTTCGCTTAAGCCTTTGTCGCCAACCATAATCACCGGTTTTAAGCCGTGGGCGATAGCTTTAAGATACTTGCGTTGTTTAATTGTCAATTCCATAAAATCGTCCGGTATAAACGCATCTTTTCGCCCCTAGACGGCGTTGCGTTTGATCTGCGAATGCTCACATATTATTCATATGCTGCGCGTTCGGTCTCAAACGCGCCTTGCTAGGAACAAAAATCTACGTTTCTAACGAACAATTTCTATTCTTTGCGGAAGGCGCGCATTCTACATGGCTAAAAACTCCAAAAGCAGCAGAAAGTGGTTGGATGAGCATTTTTCTGATCACTATGTAAAGCGCTCGCAGGCGGAAGGCTGGCGTTCGCGTGCGGTTTATAAGCTAGAAGAAATTGATAAAAAAGATCGGCTGATTAAGCCGAAGATGAATGTGGTTGATTTGGGCGCGGCGCCCGGTGGTTGGAGCCAGTACGCCGCCCGTGCCATGCGTGAACGCGGCGGAGAAGGCAGGGTTTTTGCATTAGATATTTTGCCGATGGCCTCTATTGCGGGGGTTGAGTTTATTGAAGGCGACTTTCGGGAAGCCCAGGTTTTGGACCAGCTGTTAGCAATGATGGGCAATGTGGCCGAAAATCAGGGCGCTGACCTTGTATTATCGGATATGGCCCCCAATACATCTGGAGTGGCGGCGGTAGATCTGCCGCGAGCCATGTATTTGTGTGAATTAGCCATGGAATTGGCTGTGCAAGTATTGAAACCTGAGGGGCGTTTTTTGGTCAAAGTGTTCCAAGGGCAAGGGTTTGAAGATTATTTGCGGGATATGCGTAGCAACTTTTCGCAGGTTATCACTCGCAAACCTCAGGCCTCGCGGTCACGTTCGCGTGAAATCTATTTGCTCGCGTCAAAGCCCAAGCGCAACTAAAATTAGTGTTTGGCACCTTAATTAACCATCGCTGTGATGGGTGAGCGGCAAGGGCGCTCAGTACTGTTGGAGTTCGGATGAATAACTCGATGAAAAATTTGTTGTTGTGGGCCGTGATTGCTGCCGTTTTGGTGGGCGTTTTTCAAACCTACAGCAATAAGCAGCAAGCTCAGCATACGATTGGCTATTCTGACTTTCTAAGCTTGGTTGATGACGGTGCCGTTGGCGAAGTTGTGATTGATGGCGATGTCGTATACGGCAAGTTAACAACCGGCCAGCAATTCCGTACTAACAGTCCTGAAACAAACTATGGCCCGCTGATTGGGGACTTGAAGCAGCAGGGCATTAAGTTTGAAGCTAAAGAGAAAGAGCGCCAGTCGCTGTTAACGCATATCTTTATTTCTTGGTTCCCGTTCTTACTACTGATTGGTGTGTGGATCTTCTTCATGCGTCAGATGCAGGGCGGTGGCGGTGCTGGCGGCCGTGGTGCGATGTCGTTTGGCAAAAGCAAAGCCAAGCTATTGAATGAGGACCAGATCAAAGTCACCTTTGAAGATGTTGCTGGTTGTGACGAAGCTAAAGAAGAAGTAGTCGAACTCGTAGACTTTCTTAAAGATCCGGGCAAGTTCCAAAAACTAGGCGGCACCATCCCTAAAGGCGTGTTGATGGTTGGTCCTCCGGGTACCGGTAAAACGCTATTGGCTAAGTCGGTTGCGGGTGAGGCGAAGGTGCCTTTCTTCACCATCTCTGGTTCTGACTTTGTTGAAATGTTTGTTGGTGTGGGTGCATCGCGTGTGCGTGACATGTTTGAGCAAGCGAAAAAGCACGCTCCCTGCATTATCTTTATCGATGAAATTGATGCCGTAGGTCGCCATCGTGGTGCTGGTGTGGGTGGTGGTCATGATGAGCGTGAGCAAACCCTGAACCAATTGTTGGTTGAAATGGATGGCTTCGAAGGCCATGAAGGCATCATTGTGATTGCCGCGACTAACCGTCCAGATGTATTAGATCCTGCGTTATTGCGTCCCGGTCGTTTTGACCGCCAAGTAACCGTTGGCTTGCCTGACATTAAAGGACGCGAACAAATTCTTGAAGTGCATATGCGCAAAGTGCCGCTAGGCAAAGATGTAAAAGCCAGCGTTATTGCGCGTGGTACACCCGGTTTCTCAGGTGCTGACTTAGCTAACCTAGTGAACGAGGCGGCACTGTTTGCCGCGCGTAAGAATCAGCGCTTGGTCGACATGGCTAACTTTGAACAAGCCAAAGACAAAATCTTAATGGGCGTGGAACGTAAAACCATGGTCATGTCAGAAGATGAGAAGAAGCTGACGGCTTACCACGAAGCGGGGCATGCGATTGTGGGCTTAAAAGTGCCGGAACATGATCCGGTTTATAAAGTCAGCATTATTCCGCGTGGCCGAGCCTTGGGCGTTACCATGTTTTTGCCTGAGCAAGACCGTTATAGCTATAGCAAGCAACGCCTACAGAGTCAGATTGATTCTTTATTCGGTGGCCGCATCGCTGAAGAGATGATCTTTGGCGCCATGGCGGTCACAACGGGTGCTAGTAACGATATTGAGCGCGCTACAGAGTTGGCTCGCAATATGGTGACCAAGTGGGGCTTAAGCGACAAACTAGGGCCCTTGTCTTACTCTGAAGACGAGGGTGAGGTTTTTCTTGGCCGTTCAGTGACTCAGCATAAGAATGTTTCTAGTGAGACGGCGAAAGCGATCGATGAAGAAATTCGACGCATCATTGATGAAAGTTATGCGCGCGCCGAGAAAATCCTGAAAGACAATGAAGACAAGCTACATTCTATGTCAGACGCCCTGATGGAATATGAAACCATTGACCAATGGCAGCTTGCTGACGTGATGGAAGGCAAGCCAGTGCGTAAGCCTAAAGATTGGGATAAACCATCTAGTGGTGGCGGCGCTTCTAGTAGTGGTGACGCGGAAGACTCTGCCAATGTAACGCCTATTGGTGGGCCAGCAGGCGAGCATTAATCCGTATTCGCTTAAGCTATAAAGCCGGTGACGCGAGTCATCGGCTTTTTTATTGTTGGAATAACTATGTTTTTGGACTGCGCGGGCAAAACCTTAGATTTAAGTACGCCTCAAGTAATGGGCGTCTTAAATGTCACGCCAGATTCTTTTTCTGATGGTGGCAGCTGGTCAACATTAGACGCCGCTATTTCACAAGCAGAGGCAATGGTTGAACAGGGCGCTGCCATTATTGATATTGGTGGTGAATCAACGCGCCCAGGAGCGCCTGCCGTGAGTGTTGAAGATGAACTAGCGCGTGTGTTGCCGGTGATTGAGGTGTTGGCGCCACGTTTGCCTGTACCTATCTCAATCGACACCAGTAAGCCTGAAGTTATGCGTGCTGCTGCGGCGGAGGGCGTGGGGCTTATTAACGATGTGCTAGCACTGCAAGCCAAAAGGGCTTTGGCTGCTGCAGCAGAATTGAATTTGCCAGTTTGCTTAATGCATATGCAGGGTTCGCCTCGCACGATGCAGCAAGATCCTCAATATGTCGATGTGGTCAGTGATGTGGCTGGCTTTCTAGCTCACAGAGCGGCTGCGGCCATAAGCGCGGGCGTTGCCAAGCAAAATATCTTGCTAGATCCGGGTTTTGGGTTTGGCAAAACAGTGGAACATAATTATCAACTATTGGCTGGTTTAGAGCGGCTGCCGGAAGCCTTTCCGTTATTAGTGGGCATGTCTCGTAAAAGCATGTTGGGTGCGATCTTGGATAAACCTGTCGACCAACGATTGCATGCGGGCGTAGCCGCGGCGACAATTGCAGCCATGAAAGGGGCAGCAGTTATTCGTACGCACGATGTGGCTGAAACAGTAGACGCTCTAAAAATAACAAGCGCGACGCTAAGAGGAGAATAGCGAGTGAAGTTTGGAACCGATGGCGTTCGTGGTCGTGTTGGTGTTGAGCCGATGACGGCTTCTAATATGTTGGCATTGGGTCAGGCTGCTGGGCGGGTGCTCGCGGCAAATGCGAAAGATGGTCAAGGCGGCATTAAGCGTCGCGTGTTAATTGGTAAAGACACGCGCGTTTCTGGCTATATGATTGAATCAGCGCTGGAAGCGGGTTTGATTGCGGCTGGCGTTGATGTGCGTTTGCTTGGTCCACTACCCACGCCAGCCATTGCGTATTTGACCAGAACTTTCCGCGCCAGCGCCGGCATTGTAATTTCGGCCTCGCATAATCCTTACTACGACAATGGCATCAAATTTTTTGGGCCGGATGGCCGTAAGTTGGACGATGAAACCGAAGCGGCTATCGAAGCAGCCGTGCGCGAAGGTTTGCGTACCAATGGTTCTGACTCGCTAGGGCAAGCTAAGCGTGTAGATGATGCCGCGGGTCGCTATATCGAGTTTTGCAAAAGTACCTATCCGGCAGACTGTTCGTTGCAGGGTGTTCATATCGCATTAGATTGCGCGCATGGTGCCGCCTATATGTGTGGCCCTAAAGTATTTGAAGAGTTAGGCGCGAAAGTAACGCTAATGGGTGCTGAGCCTAATGGTGTGAATATCAACGCAGGAGTCGGCTCGACAGAGCCTGCCGCATTAGCTCAACTAGTCAAAGAATGCGGTGCTGATGTGGGTATCGCCTTCGATGGCGATGCGGATCGCCTGCAGATGGTGACAGCTGAGGGCAATTTGGTTGATGGTGACCAACTGCTATTTATTGCCGCCTGTGAGCGCCAAAGGTTAGGTGAGTTACAGGGCCCGGTTGTGGGCACGATTATGTCTAACCTAGGCCTAGAAAACGCCATTACCGAAAAGGGCATGGAGTTTATCCGCGCTGATGTTGGTGACCGTTACGTGATGGCTGAGCTAAAAGCACGTGGTGGTGTGATTGGTGGTGAGACGTCGGGGCATATGTTGTGCCTTGATAAAACCACCACCGGTGATGCGATTATTGCGGCGCTAGATGTGTTGTCAGTGATGTGTCGCCATGAAAAATCACTGGCCGAACTGGCAGCGGGCATGCCGCAATACCCTCAACAAACCACCAATGTGGATGTTGAAAACGCGCCATTTGATAAAGCTGATATTGCCTCCCAGCCGGCGGTGCAAAAGGCAAAAGCCGATGCAGAGCAAGCGTTGGGCAAACAAGGCCGCATTATCCTGCGCCCGTCGGGGACTCAACCGGTCGTACGTGTAACGGTTGAAGCGCAAACACAAGCATTAGTAGATCAGCATTTGCCGACTTTGGTGGCTGCTGTAGAAGCAGCCGCGGGCTAACAATAAGGACAAGAAATGAGTATTACCCCTTTAGTCATGGGTAACTGGAAAATGAATGGGCGCGCTGAAGCGTTGCAGCATTTTTTGGAAGATGTGCAGCTAACTACCAAAGTTGATACGGCGCTATGTCCGCCGTCGCTATATTTGGCGTCTGCGTTTAAGGCCGGTCTGGCATTTGGTGCGCAAGATGTGTCGGCTGAAACGGATGGTGCTCGCACGGGTGAGCTTAGTGCTGCGATGCTAAAAGATGTGGGCTGCGCCTATGCGTTGGTTGGCCATTCAGAGCGCCGCGAATATCACGCCGAAACTAATGAGTTGGTGGCGGAAAAAGCCAGCGCAGCCGTTGCGCAAGGCTTGGTTCCAGTTTTCTGTGTTGGCGAGACATTGGCGCAACGTGAAGCTGGTGAAGTAGAGCAGGTCATTGCTGAGCAGCTCGCGCCATTGCTTGCTTTGCCGGATGTGATTGGCAAAGTTGTTGTTGCATATGAGCCGGTTTGGGCCATTGGCACCGGAAAAACCGCAAGTAGTGAAGATGCGCAGCAAGTTCATGCGTATATCCGTACACAGTTTGCAGCAGTTGATGCTAAAATCGCCGCCGCTTTGCGAATCCTCTATGGTGGTAGCGTTAAACCCGACAATGCAGCGGAACTGTGTTCTATGCCTGACATTAACGGTGCGCTGGTTGGAGGCGCGTCTTTAGACGCCGCGAGCTTTAATGAAATTATTCAAGCGGCAGCCGCAACTGTTGCCGCCTAAAGCCCTAAATTAGGCTAGTAAGGTTAAATATGTACACCGTTCTTCAAATTGCCCAGCTGGTATTGGCCATTGTTTTGATTGGCTTAGTACTGATTCAACAAGGTAAAGGTGCCACAGCTGGCGCTGGCTTTGGTGGTGGCGGTGGTGCTTCCGGCACTGTCTTTGGTGCGCGTGGTTCTGCAGGATTCTTAACACGCCTTACCGGAATTTTGGCTGCTGTGTTTTTTGCCTTGTGTATTGCGATGGCATGGTTTGTAAACGCTGAGAAAAAAGGCTCTGGCAGTGTGCTTGATCAAATTGAAGCGCCGGCTGTTGAGCAAAACAGTGTAATTCCAAGCGCTGAGCCGCTAACGCAGCCAGCCGTGAGTGACGTACCAGCCGCAGACGGTCAGTAAATAAAAATTCAGCCGAGGTGGTGGAATTGGTAGACACGCCATCTTGAGGGGGTGGTGAGCTTACGCTCGTGCGGGTTCAAGTCCCGCTCTCGGCACCAAATATATAAGTCGCTGTCGCTAACGTAGGGTAGGGGCGACTAAACAGGACTGCTTTTCGTTATGGGCTTGCTTTCTTAGCCTTAGCGTACGAAAGTAGTGACCTTGGGGGATGCCTTTGGGGCATCGCGAAAATAAGCAGAAACTGCTAGTAGCGAAAAGGCAACGTATGCAGGATAAAGCCACTCATTTTGTATCCTGGTTTGGATGTGCGCCCGCAATGGGCAAGGCGCGTTCTGCATTCGCTTCTAATTTCTCCGTACTAAATTCTCTTCAAGTGCCTGCTGGTTTGCAGCGGGGCGCTTTACCCGTCTAATTTGGACTGGCTTTCAACTATGCATATCAAAGTAAAGAAAGGGTTGGACCTGCCGATTACCGGAGCACCAGAGCAAGTCATTTATGACGCGCCAGCGGTGTCTCAAGTAGCGGTGGTAGGTGCTGACTATATTGGCATGAAGCCCACCATGCTCGTGGCAGAGGGTGATCAGGTAAAACTGGGTCAACCACTGTTCAGCGATAAAAAGAACCCAGGCGTGGTATTCACCGCACCGGGTGCTGGTACGGTTTCAAAAATTAATCGTGGTGCACGTCGTGTGCTGCAGTCGGTTGTAATTGATGTGGACGGCTCAGAAGACGCCATCACATTTAACAGCTACGCAGCAGATGACTTGGCTGGCCTTGGCGACGATGTAGTGCGTAAGCAGCTACAAGAGTCTGGCTTATGGGCTGCGTTACGTACGCGTCCATACAGCAAAGTGCCTGCGGTTGATTCTTCGCCAAGCTCAATCTTTGTAAATGCGATGGACAGCAACCCGCTAGCTGCGCACCCAGAAGTGGTGATTGGCGAGCAAGCGGAAGCGTTCCAAGCAGGCCTTGATGTGCTGACTACCTTAAGCAGCACCGTGTATGTATGTCGTGCAGAAGATGCGCGCCTGCCTACATTGAAAGGCGACAAAATTATTGAGGCCGCGTTTTCTGGCCCGCACCCAGCAGGTCTTGTAGGTACCCATATTCACCACTTAGACCCAGTGGGCGGTGGTAAAACAGTGTGGCACCTTAACTACCAAGACGCGATTGCGATCGGCAAGCTCTTCACTACCGGCCAACTTAGCGTTGAGCGTGTAGTGGCATTGGCAGGCCCAATTGCGAAGAAACCACGTCTATTACGTACCCGTTTGGGCGCGTCAATTACGGATTTGGTTGCTGACGAGATTGAATCTAAAGAATACCGTCTGATTTCTGGTTCGGTATGGTCAGGCCGCCGTGCTAACGGTTGGGCTGCTTATGTTGGCCGCTACCATCTGCAAATTTCTGCCTTGGCAGAAGGCCGTCACCGCCAATTTATGGGCTGGGCCGCGCCAGGTGGCGACAAGTTCTCATTTATTAACGTCTTTACGTCGGCGCTTAGCCGTAGCCGTAAATTTGCCTTTAACACCAGCCAAAACGGCTCTGCCCGTGCGATGGTGCCAATTGGCAACTTTGAAGGTGTGATGCCTTTAGACGTGCTTCCTACCCAGCTATTACGTGCAATTGTTGTTGGTGATACCGACATGGCGCAAAAGCTAGGTTGCTTGGAGCTAGACGAGGAAGACCTCGCACTATGCTCGTTTGTTTGCTCTGGTAAATACGACTACGCGCCAGTGCTCCGTAAAAATCTCACCCAAATTGAGAGGGAAGGCTAATGTCTGGCGCGTTGCGTAAAAAATTAGACGACCTGCACCCGCACTTTGCAAAAGGCGGTCGCTGGGAAAACTATTACGCCGTTTACGAGGCGATTGATACGTTCTTCTACTCGCCTTCAGATGTAACCCGCACCGCACCTCACGTGCGTGACGGTATTGATCTGAAGCGTGTAATGATTTTTGTATGGCTAGCAGCCATGCCATGTGCCTTTATGGCCTGCTGGAACACCGGTTTGCAAGCCAACTTGGCTATGCAAGCGCTTGGTGTGACCGAGGTTGACGGCTGGCGTGCTGCATTCATCAATTTGATGGGTGTTGGCTTTAGTCCAGACAGCTTCTGGGACAACTTCTGGCATGGTTTCTGGTACTTCATTCCGGTTTATCTAGTGACCTTTGCGGTTGGTGGTTTCTGGGAAGTGCTATTTGCTGGTGTGCGTAACCACGAAGTTAACGAAGGCTTCTTCGTAACCTCTATTCTGTTCGCATTAACTTGCCCACCAACTATTCCTCTATGGCAAGTAGCGCTAGGCATTAGCTTCGGCGTAGTGCTTGGTAAAGAGGTGTTCGGTGGTACTGGTAAAAACTTCCTTAACCCAGCGCTTACTGGTCGTGCGTTCTTGTTCTTTGCTTACCCTGCAGCCATGTCAGGTGACACCGTATGGACCGCGGTTGACGGCTTCAGCGGTGCGACCCCATTAGGTATTGGCGCTGTTGAAGGTATGGCGGGCATTACTGCCGCTGGTTACACCTGGATGGACAGCTTCCTAGGTACTATCCAAGGTTCTATGGGTGAAGTATCTACACTAGCGTGTTTGATCGGCGCGGCGTTCTTGTTAATGACCAAGATCGCGTCATACCGCATCATGTTGGGTGTATTCCTAGGCATGGTCGGTACTACCTTGTTGCTGAATGCAGTAGGTAGCGACACCAACCCAATGTTTGAAATGCCTTGGTACTGGCACCTTGTAGTGGGTGGCTTCGCCTTCGGTATGGTTTACATGGCGACTGATCCAGTATCAGCAGCGATGACTAACAAAGGTCGTTGGATCTTTGGTGCCGTGATTGGCTTTATGGTGGTGATTATTCGCGTGGTTAACCCAGCCTTCCCAGAAGGCATGATGCTAGCCATCCTATTCGCCAACTTGGTGGCACCGTTGATTGACTTCGGTGTGGTTCAAAGCAACGTGAAGCGTCGTTTGGCGCGTACCGCGGCCTAGGAGGATTAGAGATGAATAAAGACAGTACTCTCTACACCATTGTGGCAGCCACGGTGCTATGCCTTGTTTGCTCAATCGTGGTGTCTACTGCAGCGGTTAAATTACGTCCGCTGCAAGAAGCCAATAAGATCGAAGACAAAAAACGCAACATTCTTCAGGTGGTTGGTTTGCTTCAAGAAGGCCAAACCGTTGAAGAAGCCTTTAAGCAGGTAGAAGCGCGCGTAGTGGATATCCGCTCAGGCGAATATGCGGTTGATGTAGATGCCGCTAGCTACGACCAGCGTTCTGCTGCTTCTGATCCGGCGCTATCAATTGCGCTAGATAAGTCAGAAGACAAGGCAGCGATCGGTGCACAAGCTAAGCTGGCGTCGGTTTACCTTGTTCGTAATGACGATGGCAGCCTGAAATACATCATCTTGCCAGTTCATGGTTATGGTCTATGGTCAACCTTGTATGGTTTCCTTGCCTTGGAAGGCGATGGTAATACCGTTGTGGGCCTAAGTTTCTACGATCACGCTGAAACACCGGGCTTAGGTGGTGAAGTGGATAACCCACGTTGGAAAGGCCAGTGGCCGGGCAAAGTGGCTTATTCAGCAGACGGCACCGCGAGCCTAGAGTTGGCTAAAGGCGGCGTTGATCCGAATAAACCAAGTGCTAAGCACCAAGTTGACGGTTTGGCTGGCGCTACGCTAACAAGCGTGGGTGTGACCAACTTACTTCAATTCTGGCTGGGTGATTTGGGCTTCCGTCCATATCTACAGCGTATTCAAGCAGGGCAGGGCTAAGTCATGGCAGATGCAGCTAAAAAAGTCGTTTTAGATCCGTTAGTCAATAACAACCCCATTACCCTGCAGGTATTGGGTATTTGCTCAGCCTTGGCGGTAACGTCGAACTTAGGCGTGGCATTGATTATGTGTTTGGCTCTGACATCGGTAACAGCGTTCTCAAACCTGTTTATCTCGATGATCCGTAACCAAATTCCAAACAGCATCCGCATCATCGCGCAGATGGCGGTTATTGCGTCATTGGTAATCGTGGTTGACCAGATCCTGAAAGCCTACGCTTACGAAGTGAGTAAGCAGCTATCGGTATTCGTTGGTCTGATTATTACCAACTGTATTGTGATGGGCCGTGCCGAAGCCTTTGCCATGAAAGAAGCGCCGGGCGCCTCTTTCCTAGATGGCATTGGTAACGGTTTGGGCTACAGCATTATCTTGATCTCGGTTGGCGTGGTTCGTGAGCTATTTGGCGCAGGTTCGCTATTGGGCTACGAAATCTTGCCACTTGTGAACAACGGCGGCTGGTACCAGCCAATGGGCTTGATGCTATTGCCACCAAGCGCATTCTTCATTATTGGCTTGTTGATTTGGGCGCAGCGTACTTGGAAAACTAGCCAAGTTGAGCCGCGTGAATACCAGATCCACTCAGTACACCGTGCGGAGGTTCTGTAATGGAAGGTTTATTGAGCCTTGCGGTCAAGTCGATCTTTGTTGAGAACCTTGCACTCGCATTCTTCCTTGGCATGTGTACCTTCTTGGCGGTGTCCAAGAAAATTGAGACAGCCTTTGGTCTAGGTGTTGCGGTTGTTGTTGTACAAACCTTAACCGTTCCCGTAAACAACCTCCTGTTCAACTACGTGCTGGGCGACGGCGCACTTGCGTGGGCTGGTCTGCCAGACGTTGACCTGAGCTTCTTGGGTTACATCAGCTACATCGGTGTAATCGCGGCGATGGTTCAGATCCTAGAAATGGTTCTGGATAAGTACATTCCTGCGCTATACAACGCCCTGGGTGTATTCCTACCGTTGATTACTGTGAACTGCGCTATCTTGGGTGGCACCTTGTTCATGGTAGAGCGTGACTACAACTTCGCTGAGTCTGTGACCTACGGCTTCAGCTCTGGTGTGGGTTGGGCGATTGCGATTACCGCTTTGGCAGGTGTTCGTGAGAAGTTGAAATATTCAGATGTACCAGATGGCCTACAAGGCCTTGGTATTACCTTTATCACTGTGGGTTTGATGTCGCTGGGCTTTATGGCTTTCAGCGGTATCCAACTATAAGGCGGGAGTAGACATGCTTGAGATTGGGTTAGGTGTAGCCTTTTTCACCGCCATTGTTCTAGTGTTGGTGATGATCATTTT
>JAPPPA010000200.1:0-4797 GCA_028817755.1 Gammaproteobacteria bacterium
CCTTCCAACTTCCACATCACCCAAGGCATAGAAGCATTAGGGAACGCGTAGTTGGTTACGCCAGGTTCTTTGCTTTCATCTACATAGAAAGTGGTGAGGTAGGTGTAAAGGTAATCAACACCTTTCTCACGAGTGATCAATGACAAGTCAGGCGGAGTCTGACCAAACCAAGTAGCCGCCTCACGCTCAGGCATGGCGATATCCATGGTTTCAGCCACTTTATTGGTGGTGAACATCAAGTGCTCTTTCACCAACTCATCATCCATACCTAGATCTTTGCCCATACGGTTGTAACGCTGGAACTTAAGACCGTGACAGCCCAAGCAGTAGTTAGCGTATAAACGCGCACCGCGCTGCAAAGAGGCCTTGTTATCAGCATCAATATTGGCGTCGTCCATCGGGATATCAGAGCCGCCAGCAGCAAAAGCGCCGGTAACTACAGAGGCCGAAAGCAGAACAGCAGATAGTAATTTTTTCATTGCTTTACTCCTAATCCTGCTTAGTGATCCATCGTGACCCGTTCGGGCACTGGTTTGGTTTTATCTATCTTGGTGTACCAAGGCATCAACAAGAAGAATGCGAAGTAAATAACCGAAGCCACCTGAGCAATTCGAGTATTAACCGGAGTCGCTGGCTCAAAGCCCATGTAACCCAACACAACAAAAGCAACCACAAAGATAGCTAGTGCCGCTTTAAAGATTGGGCCCTTGTAACGAATAGACTTCACAGGACTGCGATCCAACCAAGGCAAGAAGGCAATAATGACTACCGACGCACCCATGCCGATTACACCCCAGAACTTAGCGTCAATACCAAATAGTGGGTAAGTAATCGCACGTAATACTGAGTAGAACGGCGTGAAGTACCAAACCGGCGCAATATGCGGCGGCGTTACCAGCGGGTTAGCTGGTGTGAAGTTAGGCTTCTCGAGGAAGTAACCACCCATCTCTGGCGCAAAGAACAATACAGAGCAGAACAGGATGGCAAAGCCAACCACGCCCATGATGTCTTTCACGGTGTAGTAAGGGTGGAACGGAATACCGTCTTTCGGGATGCCGTTTTCGTCTTTGTTCTTCTTGATGTCTACGCCGTCTGGGTTGTTAGAACCCACTTCGTGTAGAGCCATCAAGTGAGCCACAACTAGACCAACCAATACCAGCGGCACAGCAATTACGTGCAGCGCGAAGAAACGGTTTAGCGTTGCATCAGAGATCAGGTAGTCACCACGAATCCACTGTACAAGGTCAGGACCAATGCCAGGGATCGCACCGAAGAGCGAGATAATTACCTGCGCACCCCAGTAAGACATGTTGCCCCATGGCAATACGTAGCCCATAAAGGCTTCAGCCATTAGCGCAAGGAAGATCATCATGCCGAAGATCCACACCAACTCACGCGGCTTACGGTATGAACCGTACAAAAGACCACGGAACATGTGCAGATACACCACCACGAAAAACGCAGAGGCGCCAGTAGAGTGCATGTAACGGATTAACCAGCCCCATGGCACATCACGCATGATGTATTCCACAGAACCAAATGCCTCAAGCGCAGATGGCTTGTAGTGCATGGTCAAGAAAATACCGGTAATCAATTGGTTCGCAAGAACCAACATGGCTAGCGAGCCAAAGAAGTACCAGAAGTTAAAGTTTTTCGGCGCGTAATACTCTGAAACGTGGTCACGCCAGATTTTTGTTAGCGGGAAGCGATCATCAATCCAGCCTAGTAGGCCAGTTGTGCCGTGCGGGTTAGGTACGATAGCCATTACGCAGCACCTCCGTCTACGCCGATTAATACGCGATTGTCCGCAACGAAGTGGTATGGAGGCACTTCCAAGTTAAGCGGTGCAGGCACGCTCTTGTAAACACGACCAGCCAAGTCAAAACGTGAACCGTGGCATGGGCAGTAGAAGCCACCATTCCAATCAGCGGTTACTTCAGGCTGATAAACAGGTACACAACCTAGGTGCGTACACAAACCAACAAGCACCAAGAACTCAGGGTTAATTGAGCGGTGCTGGTTCTGAGCATATTCAGGCTGCATTGGCTCTGCTGACTCAGGGTCAGCCACTTTCGCGTCATCCTGATTCAAAGCACTTAGCGTTTCCGGAGTACGGCGCAAAATCCATACCGGCTTACCACGCCATTCGATGGTAACGCGCTCACCTGGTTGTAGTTTAGAAAGGTCTACTTCCACTGGCGCACCAGCGGCTTCCGCTCGGGCGCTAGGTTTCCATGAGGCTAAAAAAGGCACTGCCGCTGCTGCGGCGCCGATACCACCGACTACGGCGGTTGAGTTGGTTAGAAATCGACGTTTGTCGAGATCTACCGCACCGGTATCACTCATCTTGGCTACTCCTGAAGGGTCGAAACGTACGGTTATTAGAGCCAATCCAATAACCGAACCCACAGAACACGCTCCACCATTACGGTAGACCATGTGGCTCTGCATAATTTTTGTGATGCGCATTATAGCCCGCAGGCTTTCCGTATTGCGAGAGGCGCAAGCAAGAAAATGCGAGGGCACTCGCACTAAAAAGAAAGGCTTAGGTCAAAATTTAGCCAGATTGGACGATCAGGCGCTACGCTAAAGCGCGATTAAGCGCATCGAGAAACTGCTGGTTCTCACTTTCGGTACCCACTGTTACCCGCAAACATTGCTCTAATTGCGGATGTGCACCGTGAAGTTTTTTGATGAGCACGCCCTGCTCTACCAAGCTGGCATGTACCGCCACAGCATCGGCTTTCTCTAGGCGGAACAATAGGAAATTGGCCTCGCTCGACCAAACTGACACGCCATCAACTTCGCTCAAGCGCGCGAACAATTCGCCACGCTGCTGCCTTAAGCTTGACGCCTGCGCTTCCAAAGGCGCCATATTCGCCAAAGCAAAACGCGCACTGTATTGCGTTAAGCTGTTGATGTTATAGGGCAAACGAATCTTATCCAGCTCGTTAACCCAACACTTCTGCCCGGCTAACATACCCAAACGCAAACCCGCCAAACCGACTTTACTTAAGGTACGCATGACTAATAGTTGTGGATACTGCTGTAACCACTCGACTCGGCTATCCGCAGCAAAGGCGGTATAGGCTTCATCAATCACCACCAAGCCCGGCGCTGCTTCCACAATGGCTTGCAAAGCATCAACCGACCACAAATTACCGGTTGGATTATTTGGGTAAGCCAAGAATATCAACGCTGGCTGGTTGGTTTTAATCGCCGCCAACATCGCTGGTAAATCCAGCTCAAAACCGTCAGCCAAAGGCACACCTACATAATCCGCGTCTACAAAACGCGCAATCATGTTGTACATCACAAAACCGGGTTCAGGCGCCAAAATGCAAGGCTTAGCCCCACCAGCCGGATGCTTGACTGCCATAGCCAGCAGCTGAATTAACTCATCCGAGCCGTTGCCCAAAATAATGTCTAGATCGCCAGCATTAGCAAGCGCAGGCAAACCCATCCACTTAGCAAGATCATCACGTAACGCTTCCGCCCCCGGCGCTGGATAGCGGTTTAAGGCCACATCAGCCAAACCTGCCGCCCACTGCTCTGCCAAACCTTGCGGCAGCGCGGCAGGCCATGCGTATGGGTTTTCCATCGCATCCAATTTCACCGCATCACCCGGATCCGGCACATGGTAGGCAGACAAGGCTCTCACCTCGTCACGAATCATATCTTGAGGGTTCATCTAACTACAGATTAAGAATTAAGTGTCCCGACGATACTCAGCCGAGCGCGCATGTGCAGTCAACTGTTCGCCTCGCGCCAACACAGAAGCATGGCGGGCAATTTCGCGCGCGCCTTCTGGCTCACACTGAATCAAAGTGCTGCGTTTTTGGAAGTCATACACACCTAACGGCGACGAGAATCGCGCCGTACGCATAGTCGGCAATACATGGTTTGGGCCAGCGCAATAGTCACCCAACACCTCAGCGGTATGGTGTCCCATAAAGATCGCACCGGCGTGTTTGATCTGCCCCACCAATGCTTGTGGATCTTCTACCGCCAACTCCAAGTGCTCCGGCGCAATATCGTTGGATATCTCTGCTGCCTCAGCCATATCGCGCACTTGAATCAAAGCACCACGGTCTTTCAACGAAGCCGCAATAATTTCTTTACGCTCCATCGTTGGCAGTAGCTTGGCAATACTGGCCTCAACCGCCTTAATGTAGTCCGCATCCGGACACAGCAAAATCGACTGCGCCAGCTCGTCGTGCTCGGCCTGCGCGAACAAGTCCATCGCCGTCCAATCCGGATCGCCCGAGCCATCCGCAATCACCAGCACCTCAGAAGGCCCCGCGATCATATCGATACCGACAGTGCCAAACACAAGGCGCTTAGCCGTCGCTACCCAGATATTGCCCGGCCCAACAATTTTATCTACTGCAGGCACCGTTTCAGTGCCATAAGCCAACGCGGCTACAGCTTGCGCGCCGCCACATAAAAATACGCGACTCACGCCTGCCACCGCCGCTGCGGCGAGCAATATATCATTGGCTTCGCCACCCGGCGCAGGCGACACCATGATGATTTCTTTAACACCGGCCACGTGCGCAGGAATCGCATTCATCAATACAGACGATGGATAAGCAGCTTTACCGCCCGGCACATAAATACCGACGCGATCTAACGCTGTGACTTGCTGACCAAGCTGGTTACCAAATTGATCTTGGTATTCCCAGCTCTGAATTTTTTGATGCTGGGCATATTCACGCAGGCGTTCAGCGGCAAACTCCAGCGCTTCTCGCTGTTCGCTTGGCAAGTTTTCCAGCGCAGTTTGACAACGCTCGGCAC
>JAPPPA010000200.1:4807-11796 GCA_028817755.1 Gammaproteobacteria bacterium
ATATCAGCCATCGACTCCGCCGGAAAACGGTCAAACTCTTGCGTGTATTTCACCAACTGCTGATCGCCGTCGCGGCGAATGGCATCAATAATGCCCTGCACAGCGGGCAATACTTCGCTGGCACTTTCAGATTGCACCGAGCGCAATACAGCCAGCTGCTGAGCAAAGGCCGCATCGCTTGTATTCAGGATGGAGATTAACGAATCAGACATAGCGAACGAGCAACTATTTCGCTGCTTCAACTGCAGCGGCCAATTGATCCACTAGCTTGCCAATTTCGGCGTGCTTAGTTTTCATCGCCGCTTGATTCACTACCAAGCGCGAGCTGATTTCCATAATGTCTTCTAAGGGCTGCAAACCGTTGGCACGCAAGGTGTTGCCGGTATCCACCAAGTCCACAATAATGTCAGACAGGCCAACCAACGGGCCCAGCTCCATAGAGCCGTACAGCTTAATAATGTCGACCTGCTGACCTTTTTCCGCAAACCAGCGGCGAGCAATATTGACGTACTTGGTCGCTACGCGCGGACGGCTCTTTTGTAAGCACTCTGGTGATTTGCCAGCTACCGCCAAACGGCATCGCGCAATATTTAGGTCAAGCGGTTCATAAAGATTGAAAGCACCGTTCTCTACCAGCACATCCTTGCCAGACACACCTAAGTCTGCCGCGCCTTGTTGCACATACACAGGCACATCGGTTGTACGAATCACCAACAGGCGAACACCCGGCTGATTGGTTTCAAAAATCAGCTTGCGGCTTTTACTAATGTCTTCAAGCGGCTCAATGCCGGCCTGCGCCAATAGCGGCAATGTGTCTTTTAAGATGCGCCCTTTCGAAAGCGCAATCGTTAAATCTGTCATTTCTTAGTCTTTAAGCAATTCTGCAATACAGCAGGATTAGGCCACTCGGCGAATTCGCGCGCCCAGCTGACCTAGTTTTTCTTCTACGCGTTCGTAGCCACGATCAATGTGGTACACGCGATCAATCAAGGTTTCGCCGTCGGCAACCAAACCCGCCAGCACAATACTGGCCGACGCACGCAAGTCAGTCGCCATCACTGGCGCCGCTTTCAAACGTGGCACACCGGTAATGATTGCGGTGTTGCCATCGACTTCAATCTTGGCGCCCATGCGGTTCATTTCTTGCGCATGCATAAAGCGATTTTCAAAGATTGTCTCAGTCACGCGTGACATTCCTGTGGCAACCGTATTCATCGCCACAAACTGTGCCTGCATATCGGTAGGAAATGCTGGGTGCGGAGCGGTCTTAATATTTACAGGCTTAGGACGTTGACCTTGCATATCAAGTTCAATCCAGTCGTCACCCACATCAATTACGGCACCAGTTTCGCGCAACTTGTCTAATACCACGCCCATATGTTCTGGAGCAGTATCGCGCACAACCACGTGGCCACCGCTAATTGCACCAGCAATCAGATAGGTACCCGTTTCAATACGGTCCGGCACTACATCCCAACCACAACCACCGGCCATTTTCTCAACGCCTTCAATGGTCATAACCGATGTGCCTGCACCGCTGATCTTCGCGCCCATGGCGTTCATAAAGTTAGCGAGGTCTACAACTTCTGGCTCACGTGCCGCGTTTTCCAACACGGTGGTGCCGTCGGCTAGCGCCGCCGCCATCATTAAATTTTCGGTGCCAGTCACGGTGACTTTTTCCAAGCTGATATGCGCGCCTTTCAAACGCGAACATTTAGCGTGGATGTAACCGTCTTCTACGATGATCTCTGCGCCCATTTTGCGCATACCGGCAATATGCAAATCCACCGGACGTGCACCAATGGCACAACCACCGGGCAAAGACACATTGGCTTCACCAAATCGCGCCAGTAATGGGCCAAGCACCAAAATGGAAGCTCGCATGGTTTTAACCAGCTCGTACGGCGCATCAAAATCATGCGTGGTAGAGGCGTCTACCTCTAAGGCCATGCCGTCGCCCATGGTGACGCTAGCACCCATGCGCATTAGCAACTGCACCGTAGTCTTAACGTCCACCAAATCAGGCACGTTAGTCACGGTCACTGGGTTTTCTGCCAACAACGTTGCCGCCAAAATTGGCAAGCAAGCATTTTTAGCGCCGGAAACACGCACCTCGCCTTTAAGCGGGCCGCCACCTGTCACTAATAACTTGTCCATGTGTTACTCCGCTATGCGCTACGTGTATTCAAAGCCAAGGCATGAATTTCATTACCCATCAGGCTGCCCAAGGTTGCATAAACCATGCGGTGCTGTTGGATCATGTTTTTACCTTCAAATTGAGGACAAACAACTGTCGCCTCAAAGTGCTGACCATCGTCTCCCAACACCGTGACATCGGCATCAGGCAAACCCTTTTGGATAAGGTCTTGAATCGTGTTCGCGTCCATACTTTCTCTATTTAGTGCGCGTTAATTTCTAACCGCGCAAACGCCAACCTCGGTGTAATAACCACCAAGTTTGGCCGAATAACAAGGCGACAAATAGCGCCGCGAATCCAGCACTGCGGGCAGGATCAAAATCTGAAACGCCAATCATGCCATAGCGGAAGCCATCAATCATGTATAGCAAGGGGTTCAGCGCACTGATTGGCTGCCAAAATTCAGGCAAGCTGCTGACCGACCAGAACACTCCTGAAAGGAATGTGAGCGGCAAAATAACAAAGTTCTGAAACGCAGACATATGGTCAAATTTCTCGGCAATAATCGCCGCAATTACGCCCAACAAACCTAACGCCGCGCCGGTCAGCATTAAAAACGCCAAACTCCATAGCGGCTCTACTAAGTGCCAGTCGGTTAGCAGCGAGGCCACGCCCCACACGCCAACACCCACCAAAGCGCCGCGTAAAACCGCCGCCAGCGTAAACGCCAACAAAATCTCTAATGCTGACAATGGCGCGATCAACATAAACGTAATGCTGCCGTTCATCTTTGCCTGCAGCAGGCTAGATGAGCTGTTCGCAAAAGCATTCTGGATCACCGCCATCATGACCAAACCCGGCACCAGAAACTCGGCGTAACTGAAATCAACTGCCGGCGAATAACGCCCTTCCAATACCTGCACGAACACCAGCAAATACAGCAGCGTCGTTACCATCGGCGTCACTACAGTCTGCGTTGCTACGCGCATAAAGCGGCGCACTTCTTTCTCGAACAAGGTTGCGAAGCCGGCCGTATTAAATTGCTTATTAGCTGTCATCGCGACCCACCAGTTGTAGAAATACATCTTCCAAATTGGGCTCGCGCGTGCGGATGTCTTTTAGCTCCGCGCCTTGTTGTTTTAAGGCTTCTAACAAGTCAGCCACGCTGTGTTCGTCACGATGCAAACGCCAACGGTGCCACTCGCCTGCCTGCTCTACATACAGCTTCTGCAGCGACGCTGGCAATTGACTAGGGAAACTCAGCAACTGCATCTCAATATCTCGCCACGGGTGGCTATTCAATAAGCTTTCTGTGGTCTGCAGCGTCTTCAATTGGCCCTTATCAAGAATAGCCACGCGGTCGCAAAGGCTTTCTGCCTCTTCCAAATAATGCGTGGTGAGGACAATAGTGTGGCCGTCGTTATGCAAGCGTTTGGCAAAGCGCCAAAGTAACTGGCGCAATTCCACATCAACCCCAGCGGTCGGCTCATCTAGTACCACCACAGGTGGTTTATGCATTAACGCCTGCGCAATCAGCACACGGCGCTTCATGCCACCAGACAAACCGCGCATACGCGTTTCAGATTTGTCGCTCAGGCCAAGCTCTTCAAGCACTTCGTCCTGCCAAGCGCGACTGGCTTTCAAGCCAAAGTAACCAGCTTGTAGCGCGAGCACTTCGCGCACCGTAAAAAATGGATCGAAAACCAATTCCTGCGGTACCACGCCGAGCGCGCGGCGCGCGGCACGCCAATCACGTTGCACGCTATGGCCATACACTTTAGCGTCCCCGGCTGAAGGCCTAACCAAGCCTGCCAAGGTGTTAATTAAGGTCGACTTGCCAGCCCCATTAGGGCCCAACAAGGCAAAAAACTCACCTTGCTCAACCGTAAAGCTCACGCGATCAAGCGCTTTCAAACCGCTCGCATACGTTTTTTCGAGCGCATTGATTTCAATGGCTGCGGTGGCTGACATAGTTAAACCCAAGAAAAAAGCGCGGCAATTATGCCGCATTGCAACATATAGCGCTTAAAAGTCCCGCCGCGTTCTTCACTAAGCGCTAACATAGCGCCAATATCATCCACATAAAAAATACCAAACAGCCTATGGAGTCTCTCGCAATTAATATTGCCGCCATGATTGGCGGCATTGCCCTATTGGTTTGGGGCGCAGACCGCTTTGTAAATGGCGCTGCCAGCATTGCGCGCCTGCTTAATGTTCCCGCGCTATTGATCGGCTTAACCATTGTTGCCTTAGGTACCTCGGCACCCGAAATTTTGGTTTCAGCGGTTGCCGCAACACAAGGCAATGGCGGCCTAGCTGTCGGTAACGCCCTCGGCTCCAACATTACCAATATCGGTCTAGTGCTGGGCTTTAGCGCGATTGTGGCGCCCATAACAGTTAAATCCAGCCTACTTAAGAAAGAGTTCCCGCTGCTGATTTTAGTAACGGTATGCACCAGCTGGCTGATGTGGAACGGCACATTAAGCCAACTGGAAGGCGGCTTATTATTAGTGGGCCTAATCGGCTTATTGGCGTGGTTAGGCTGGGCTGCCAAACAAGGCGACGCGGATCAACTTGCGATTGATACCGACGACATTGAAGAGCTCTCACGCAACGCCGCTATTTTTCAATTTGTGATTGGTTTAGCGACCTTGTTGATTGGCTCGCGCGCGCTGGTTTGGGGCGCGGTAAATACTGCCAGCAGCTTTGGTGTCAGCGACACAGTCATCGGCCTGACGATTGTCGCGCTGGGCACCAGCTTGCCAGAACTGGCGGCGTCACTTAGTAGTGCGCTCAAAGGCGAGCATGACCTTGCAATTGGTAATGTGGTTGGCTCAAACCTGTTTAATCTGCTTGCTGTACTGGGCGTTGCTGGCGCCATTCAAGAAACCGAAATTGCCACTACCGTGATCAGTACAGACATCCCGCTTATGTTGCTACTAACCGCTGCATTAGTGGTAATGGGCATGAGTTGGAGCCGTTCTCGGCCCGGCAGAATTAACCGCTTTGAAGCCAGCCTATTGCTAGCAAGCTGGATTGGCTGGCAAGCTTGGACTTGGATTACTGCTACGGCCTAGCCCCAGCAGCGACCACGTAGCGATAAGGAGCCCTCGTGCCACATAATTTTCTTGATCTCGGCAAAGCCGTACTGGAAATAGAAAGCCAAGCGATTCAGCAGGCGCAAGCGCGCCTTAATGAAGACTTCACGCAAGCCTGCGAAATTCTGTTGCAGTGCAAAGGCCGTGTGGTCGTAGTTGGCATGGGCAAGTCTGGTCATATCGGCAGCAAAATTGCCGCCCCCCTAGCCAGCACCGGCACACCCGCTTTTTTCGTTCACCCAGCCGAAGCGCAACACGGCGATATGGGCATGATCACCGCACAAGATGTTGTGATTACACTATCCAACTCTGGCGAAACCGACGAAGTCACCACCATTTTGCCGCTAATTAAGCGCATGGGTGCGCCACTGATTGCATTAACGGGTCGCCCTGAATCCACCATGGGCCAGGCCGCCAATGTAGTGCTCGACACCAGTGTTGAAAAAGAAGCCTGCCCACTCAATTTAGCACCCACTGCCAGCACCACTGTGACGCTGGCGATGGGCGATGCCCTAGCCGTTTCGCTACTAGAAGCGCGTGGTTTTACTGCCGAAGACTTCGCCCTGTCGCACCCAGCTGGCGCCCTAGGCCGCCGACTACTGCTACACGTAAGCGACATCATGCATAGCGGTGACAATCTGCCTACCGTTAAGCAATCGGCCACGCTAGCCGAAGCCCTCGTTGAAATGACACGCAGCGGTTTAGGCATGACGACCGTAGTGGACGAACAAGGCGGCTTATTAGGCATCTTTACCGACGGTGACTTACGCCGCGCGCTCGATAAGAACATTCAACCACGTGAAACCCCAATCACCGAGGTCATGACTGCAAATTGCCGCACCGTAACCGCCGGCCAACTTGCAGCCGAGGCCTTACAAGTAATGGAACAACACGCGATCAACGCACTGCCCGTACTAAACCGCGAGCAACAACTGGTTGGCGCTATTAATATGCATGACCTACTACGTGCAGGAGTCGTGTAATGACTGGCCAAACCCTTGAGCAACTCGCCAAAGGCATCAAGTTACTGATCTGTGACGTTGACGGTGTACTAACCGACGGCCGCATTTACTTTATGCCCGACCCGCAAGACCCGACTCAGCCGATCGAAATTAAAGTATTCCATGCTCGCGATGGGCATGGTTTAAAACTGTTGCAACAAGCCGGCATTCAAGTCGCCGTGATTTCTGGCCGCAAAGCGCCCATGGTCGAAGCCCGCTTAAAAGGCTTGGGCATTAGCAATATCGTGCAAGGCTGTAGCGACAAACTCAAAGCGCTGGGCGAACTTTTACCAACGCTGGGCATTCAGCCAAATGAAGTCGCCTACATTGGTGACGACACCATCGACATCGAAATCATGCAAGCCGTGCGTTTCCCCGTTGCCGTGAAAGACGCCCACCCTGCTGTGATTCGCACCGCGCTGTGGACCACTCACCAAAACGGTGGCCTTGGCGCTGTGCGTGAATTATGTGACCTACTGATCAAACACAATAGTTAAACAGTGAGTAACACCCCCTCTTCAATTAATTGGCGCAGAATACTGCCGTTAGCACTACTGGCAGCTGCCAGCCTATGGTTTGCTAATCGCGAAAGCAGCGAATCAACGCAACAGCCCAACTTAGGCTTTGCCCAAGATGTTGATTACTACCTAAAAGGTGTTACCACCGAAAGATACGATGCCAACGGCATCATGCGTTACAAGCTAGACGCCAAACTAGCCAAACATTACCGCAGCAGCGATAGCGTTGAACTTA
>JAPPPA010000210.1 GCA_028817755.1 Gammaproteobacteria bacterium
ATAAAAAGGGCGCCGAAGCGCCCTTTTATTAGAGAGGTTGTGAGAGCGTCTTAGAATAGGCCGCCTAGCGTGTCGCCAACGGCATCGCCGACACCACCCACAGCATCGCCAACGCCACCAACAGCGTCTCCGACACCGCCAACCGCATCGCCAACATCGCCGCCAATGGCATCACCGACACCACCGATAGCGTCACCAACGCCACCTACGGCATCGCCTACACCACCTACGACACCACCAACAGTGTCACCTACGCCGCCTAGGCCACCGGTGTTCACATTAGTGTTATCGCCACCATCGTTATTATTGTTGTTATTGCCTTGGGTGCCCGGGCTATCAGAACCGCTATTGGAAGCTACAAGTGCGGCTGTTGCGCCAATAGCAGAACCAATGGCCCACCAAGTAGCGCTGGTTTTGCCGCCTGATGCTTTAATAACACGATGCGTTTCAATGACGTCCACACCATTTAAGTGAACGCGACCAAAACCATTTTGGTTAAAAGATAAGTCTAAAAAATGAGGGCGGGTGAGGCGCTCTTGGTGAATAGCGCTGAGACTATTTGGGTCGAAGTTGAGTGCTAATCCAAATTTGGATGCGGAGTCTGCCTTGCTATCCCCGAAATTGAAGGCGACATAGAAAGATGCGCTAGCGGTGCGTTCAGAGTCAGAGGCATGTGCCATTGATAGTGAAAAAAGCCCCAATACGAGCGCTGTGATTACTCGTTTCATGTTCATATTGATCCCCTAAATACAAATACGAATAGAATATGAATCCATATTTTTATGGAGCCGCACTATAACAAATTGTCCCTAGAGGGGAACTTTTATTAAACGATCTGAATTTGCTTGTTATTTGAGCTGAGAGCGTCCTAAGGCTAAGAGGCCGCCGCTGACTAATCCAAAAGTGTGCGCCCAATTAGCAATGCCGCCGAGCAAACCTGTCCAGCAGAGGGCGAACCAAATCAGCATAAAGCTCATGATGGCTTGGGGTACATGTAAGCCTAGGTCCGGGCGAAGGCGGCCGAGTATGTAGAGATAAGCGAGTAAGCCATAAACCACGCCAGACATGCCGCCAAATAGGGCACCTTCCATCAAGTATTGCGCCAGGTTTGACGACACGCCGATAACGAGCACTAGTGCACTCAGTTGCAAGGCCGACCAACGGGTTTCGATTACTCCGCCTAAATCCCACAGCCACATCATGTTGAATAGTAGGTGTAGTAGGCCAAAGTGAACGAAGATGGGGGTAATGAGTCGCCACAGTTCGCCATTGCGAATTTCTACTAGGGTTTCCCAGCTGTTGCCGCGGTACTCGCTCATCAGTAAGGGCACCAATTTCCCAAGGCTATCGCCGAGCCCTGAGTAGGCACTAACGGCAGCAGAGATCGCAATTAGCACCAATGTTAATCGCGGTACGGTACCGTGCCGATAAAGTAAGCCGTTTAGCAGGTCGTTCATTTCAGCAATTTTTGGATGCGCTTGTGTAAATCTGGCCAGTCAGCTTTACTGACTTCTGCTTCGGCATACCATTGTTCCGCAATATCGAGCAGGCCTTTGCTGCCGCCTTTACCGGCAAGATTTGCCGATAGCTGTGCGACCTGTAACTCTAAGCGTCGTGCTTTGTCGGCTGCCGGGGAGTCTACGCCGGCGAGTATTTCCATATTGATCACGGCATCTTTAGCAGCTTTGATCGCATCGTCAGCAACATTGTCTTTTAGCTTGCCTTCTGCAGCTTTGGCTAGCTTGGTAATGTGAATCCGTCGCGCCTGTGCCGCTTGAGCTTTGACGGCTTTTTCAACCTTAGCTTTTGCGTTGGCAAGCTGGCTGCTGAGCTTGCGGTTGTCGGCTGTTGTTTCGATATCTTCAGCTTGGCCAGCTAATTTATGCATTTCATGTAGCGTGGCTTCAGTCGCGTTTTCGGCCAGCGCGCCAATTTCATTCACCAAGCCCATAAGAGTACTGCTAGCGTCTTTGCGTACTTTGTTTTGTGCTTTGCGCTGTGCATCGGCTACGCCAAAAATGCGGTCGGCTTGGGTTCTGAATTCACCCCAAAGTTGCCGGTCCGATTTAGGGTCACAGCGGCCAGTTTTTTTCCAATCAGCTTGTAGCTGTTTCATGGCTTTGATGGCTGCGCTTAAGTCGTCATCAGGGTTGAGCAATGACGCTTTCTCAATCAGCTGTCGTTTGGCATAAGCCGCTTGTTTTTGTTGGCGCTCGTTAACCTGCTCGAATGGCGCCAGCGCTTCGCGCAATTGTTTTTCCAAACTGCGGCGTTCTTTCGCTGGCATACGGTGCAAGTCATTCAGCATGCGATAGCCACTGCGCACGGTTGTGCTAACGACGTTTTCATCAAACTTTTTAGCTTTGTCGCCAAACGCGATGAGGTCCTGCATAACCTTCTCAATATGTTCGCGCTTGAGTGCACGGTTTTGGCGCTTATTTTCGAAGTGTTCCGCGCATGGTTCCCAAGCCGTTCGGCATAGGTGTTGAAAGCGCTTCCAAATAGCTGGGCTGGCACGGCCGCTTTTGCCTTCAGCTTTTTCAGCGGCTTCTAGTGCTTTCCAGTCGGCTTGGTGTTTCTTAATTTCTTCTGCCAGTGCTTCTGGATCAATATCTTTACCAATCAGCGCCTCAACACGATCACACAGTTCGCGGCGTTTGCGGTTGTTGCTCCAATGCTGCCAACCGCCCAGTTCTTGCATGGCGGGCTTAAGCTCATTCAGCTTTTGAAAAGCGCTATGTAACTCGGCACGGCTATCGATGGTTTTTAATTCGCGTAGCGAGTTCTCGAGTTGCTCGTGCAATTCACGCGCGCTTTGCAGTTGCCCTTCATCCAGTAGTGGCTGAATGTTGGGAATTTTGGCCAGCGTGGCATCTAGGTCTTTTTGCCATTGTTCATCTTGGTTAATGAGACGTTGATTGAGTTGGCTGAGCAATTCAGTCACATCTTCTGACAATGCTTTATCTTCAATGTCCGCTTTTAGCTGGCGCCACTCTTTGCGTAGTGCGGTTATATGTTTGCGGCGCGGCAGCTTGTCGCCATTGAGCCAGCTTTTAGCTTTGCGGGCGATAGCATTGGCTTGCGTGAGGAGTGGGTTCTCGGGCTCTTCCTCAGGCTCTTCTTCCGCTGCTGTCGCGGCAGGTGGTGGATCCTGATGTAGGCGTAAGAAGACGCGGCGTGAGCGACTGTAGCGTTCGGCCAGCGCTGGGAAGTGATGCTCTGGGTCAGTTCCAGCCACTTGAGCCCACTGCGCATCGACCGCGCGTAGTGCTGTTTCATCGGCTTTGCTTTCAATCAGTGCTTCCAGCTGCTGGCAGCAACGTAGTTGCACGGCTTCAATCGTTTCTGGGTTCCCTTCATCCAGTAGCTTCTGCTCTAAGGTGTCTTGTAATAACCGGGTGATGTGCTTGTCGTTTTTGCGAAGGGCCTCGATAAGCTGCTTAAGTGCTTGCGTGTTCTCAATCCGGCCAACTGCAAATTCGCGATTGTCAGCTAAGGGGTCGTGCTGCACACAGTGTTGCCACAACTTTTGTTGATTGGCTTGTAGCAGTGCGGTTTTCCGAAGTTCGGGCTCGGTAGCAAAACACGCTAGGTGTTCTAAGGCTTTGCCGTCTTCGCAGTTGCGTAGCCAGCGTTGTCGGCTTTCAAGTGGTAGCGCGGCGTCGTCATCCAGAATTTTAATCAGCCGTTGGCGTATGGTGTCGGCAGCAGGCGCTTGTGCTTGTTTTAATAAGCGGAGCAATGCGTCGGGTGAGGAAATCGCTTGTGTGGCGGCAAGACGCACTTGTTCGTCACTGTCATTCAGCGCTAGATCAGCCCGAATCTCGGCGGCCCGATCGGCGGGTAATTTGTCTAAAGAAGCGAGGCGTTTTTGCGGGTTTTTAGATTGCCAAGGCGAAGAAAACAGTAGTGCCACGTTTGTGATTATCTTAACTAGTCGGTGATTTTTTTATTCTAGCGGCAATTGCCGCGTTCAACAGCCACAGATGAGTGAACAGTGGGAAGGCGGGCAGCAAAAGTAGCTGGAGAATTTGTTTACATAGCGGCAAGTGGGCTA
Source organism: Gammaproteobacteria bacterium (assembly GCA_028817755.1). Lineage (GTDB taxonomy): Bacteria > Pseudomonadota > Gammaproteobacteria > JAPPPA01 > JAPPPA01 > JAPPPA01. Next base: position 4,058 of record JAPPPA010000210.1, read on the forward strand.
ATTTTTGGCCACTGGCTAACCACCCACGGGTGAGAGGCCAGCTCTTAAGGTGCAGCACGGAATCCAGCCACAGTGGTGCTTGATACAAGTTTTCTCTCGCTAAACCGGCAATGCGCCAATAAAGCGATATAACAGCAAACCAGTGTTGCTGAAATGAAAGTTGGTTGAATCGCCGAATATGCTCGGCCAGGCTAATAGGCTGCGCTTTGCCTTGTTCTGGATAGAGTGCTTTCGGATTCAAAAACGCCGGTAATCGGCAACAGTAAGCCACCATGATCAAGGTCATTAAGAGGTAGCGCTGCGTAAAGCCTTGGCGGGTAAAGCGTCTGGCGGAGGTTTCTAATTGGTCTGGCAATAAAACCCATCGGCCCAGCGTATGGAGCTTGGCTGCAAAGGTTTGGTCTTCCAAAAAAGGCAGGTGAGTTTCAAAACCGCCGAGCTGTTCAAAGTTTGATTTCTGAATGAGTAAACCTTGATCGCCACTGATCGTAAGCGGCAGATTGGTAGTGGTTTTAAACTCTAATACTCGCCATCGTCGTTGATGCTGCGGGCGATCAATAAACGTTAGCGGAAAGTGGCCCGCGACCAAGTCGCCCTGTTGGTTTTTTATATGTGCCAATGCGCGCTGCAGCTGTTTTGTATGCGTGAGCGCGCTATCTGCATGTAAGAAGAGTAGCCAATCACTACTGGCTAAAGCGGCGCCTTGATTCATTTGCGCGCCTCTATTCGCTGCCGATGTGGAAACCTTAGCGCCAGTTGCTTTCGCGACTAGGATAGAATCGTCCTCAGATTCACCGTCAGCAACAATGATCTCTAGCTTGATGTCTTCTTGCGTAGCAAGTTGCTGAAGCAAACGCGGCAGTTTGCTTGCTTCATTTCGGCAGGGGATGATGATGCTGAGTTGGGCAGCGGTGACGGGCGCTTGTTGCATAGGTGCATGCTATGCAAAAGGTGGCTGCTTGGGAAAGTTTATGAGAGTGATATGCATACAGTAGAAGTGTTGTCTGGGGTGGTTGGCTTGTTATTGGGTTGTTTGCTGGGCATGTGGCTGGCAAAACGTAAACAGCCAGACTATGAGGCATTGCAGGCCGAACATGACGCTTACCGCAACGATGTGGAAACGCATTTTGAAAAGACAGCGCAGTTGGCGCATCAAATGGCGGAAGACTATCGCAATATGTATCAGCATTTGGCGCAAGGCGCGGTTGACCTTTGTGAGCAGGGTAATGACTCTACTGCGCCGTCATTGGTTGCCATGCGTCGGCACCTAGAAAAGAAATCCGAATCTGCCGACGGCCCTGATATTGTACCGGGACAAGCGCCGATTAAGCCGACTGATGACGCTTAAGTAGCGCTGAGAAATCGTCCTGCGAGCACGCCGCTGAGAAGTAGAAGCCCTGAAAGATAGGCTCGCCAAACTGGCGCAACAGTGCAATTTGCGCTTCGGTTTCAATGCCTTCTACTACAACGGCCGTGCCGAGCTTTTTGCCGAGTACCATGATGCTTTCAATGACGGCGGCATTGCGGCTGTTGATGACACAGTCCTGCACAAAGCTTTTATCAATTTTTACGGTATCGACCGGTAGTTGTGCCAAATAGCTTAAGCCCGAGTGAGCTGTGCCAAAGTCATCCAAGGCAACACGAATGCCTGCTGCTCTTAATGTGCCGATGGTTTGTCTGGCTTTCTCAAAATCACGCACCAGCACGTTCTCGGTCAACTCAAATTCTAAGTGACGACTTAAGCCCGGATATTGAGCGAGTTGCTTCAGTAGCTTGCTAACAAAGTCGTTGGCAATAACCTGAATCACAGAAACGTTGATGGCAATACGGAACTTGTCGGCAAGCAAACCGGCTTGGTGCCAAGCTGATAATTGCCGTAGTACGTCAGAAATTACCCATTCACCTAGTTCAAGGATTTGACCGGTTTCTTCGGCTAGCTCAATAAAGAGGCTCGGAGATACCGCGCCTTGTTGATCACTATGCCAACGGGTGAGAGCCTCGGCGCCGACTAAGGTTTTACCGTCGGCGCTGTATTGTGGTTGATAAAAAACATCCAGCGCATTGTCTTGCAACGCGGTACGCAAATCTTGTGCGAGTTGAGCCCGGTTGCGTTCGCGTATACGCATTTCAGGTGAATAGCATTGCAGTTGGTTACGGCCATCGCGTTTAGCTAGATACATGGCTGCGTCGGCTGCGCTTAAAAGTTCGGCTGTATTGCTGGCATGCATTGGCGCGCAGGCAATGCCAATTGAAGCAGTGAGGATAAGCGAGCCGTAGGTGAGGGGATTCGTACGCAGGGTTTCGAGAATCTTTTCACTTAACTCAATAGCTTTTTCGATGCCGCTATCTGGGAGTAGTAATAAGAACTCGTCACCGCCATGGCGGCTAATCAGTGCTTCCTCTGGGGCTGACTGCTGGAGTAGCTTGGCAACCTGTCGAATGGCTTCATCACCAATATGGTGGCCATAGCAGTCGTTAATTGCCTTAAAGCCATCCAAGTCAACATAAATAAGTATGTGCTGTTGATGCTCGGATGGTGCTGTTACTAAGGTGGCGTGTAAGAGTTGGCTAAAGTGATAGCGGTTGTAGAGGTCAGTAGCGCCGTCAAACTTTGCAGCGTGCATCAGCGCTTCATTCGCTTCTTGTAATGCTTCTGTGCGTGTGTTGACCCGTTCTTCTAATGACTCATTAGCCGCTTTAAGGGCTTCCTCAGCTTGTATGCGAGCCGTGAGATCTTCTAGTACGAGCAGTAATGTTTGTTTGCCATGCTCTTCTAGCTGACTGGCTTTGATATTGATGCTCTTATTGCCATTAGCGAGCTTAATCAGGAAGCCCTCACCGTTTGGTGCGCGTAAATAGCGTTCGAAACCGGCGACTTGTTCTGCTGCAATGTATTCCAATAAATTGCTACGGTCAGTGATCTCTAATAGTTTTTGGGCCGCGGCGTTATAGGCTTGAAATTGATAGTGATTATCCAGCGTGAGCATGCCCATTGGTGCTTGCTCGAGTAATTGGTTCAGGAAGTGTCTTTGGTGATTCAGCGTGTTTTCGTTAGCGCTGAGTTGCTGATTTGCGCCGCCTAATAGTTTTCTAAGGCGCTCGGCTTTTTTTCGTCGCTGGCTGACGCGTGACAGCACTTCGCCAAGCTCGGCAGGGCTGTCGTTGAGACAGAAATCGATATCGCGCCCAATATAGGGGGTGAGTTGAATTTGTCCGCGCATCTTTTGCTGAATTTCATTGTCAGGACAAAGAAAGATCAAGGTGCTTTCGGGGAGCTTTTTATGAGCCGATTGTGCCGTGGCAATAGGCGAGCCGTCGGCACTACCGATAACCACTGCGCAGGGCAGTGTGCTGAGCTCGTCTGAGGTGAGCTTGTCTAAGCTGGTTACCTGCGCCTGTAGATCAGGAAATGCTGGAATCAGCGTTTCGTGTTCTTGCTCGCTGCAGTTAACCCAAAGCGTTTTCATGATGCTAGTCAGCCAAGAGTGGTTGGCCTAGTAAAGAACGGCCAACCCAAATTCTCAGAAGGTTAGTGGTGGGTGACATGACATGTGCCGCGCGGGCGTCGCGTAGCAATTTATGAAGTTTAGAGCCTTCTCGATAGGCGATGCCGCCACAAAGCGACATGCAGTCATTCACTACGTTAGTAACCATGTCGGCCACTTCTGCTTTAGCCGTCATTACCGAAGTTATTGCGTTTGGGTCGCCGCTATCAAAAGCTTGTGCGGCAGCGTGTGCAAGGCAGCGTGTACGTTCTACTTTGGCCCAGAGCTCGGCGTACTGAAATTGCAGCACGGAGTTTTGTGACAGCGTGTTATCGGTGGTGCTGTGTTTGCGCTGGTTTAAATGTTGCTCTGTTTCTTCCAGTGCAGCATTGGCGATACCTAAATAGACGCCAGTCATTGCGAGCAAAAAGTAAGGCGCGACGACGTTAAAGACATACCAAATTTGATCGCCTTCATTGCCGAGCAAATTGGCTTTGGGAACGCGAACGTTTTCTAGTTGTAAACCAATAGACGAGTTACCGCGCATGCCAAGGCCTTCCCATTGTCCTTGCCAATGCATGCCTTCTTGATCATTTGGCACGATGAGGCAGGATAAATCTTGTTGCTCGGTATCGGCCATGACAGAAATAACATACGAATCAGCATGGCTGCCGTTGGTGACAAAGGCTTTATTGCCATTAAGAAGAATGCTGTCTTCTTCCTCTCGCGCTTGGCATTCTGGGAGATAAAAATGCGAGCCTGTGCCCGGTTCACTAAGGGCAAGCGTGGTGATGTGCTGGCCTGCCGCAATGGCACGTAAATAGGTATTAGCTTGTTCGTCGCTTGGGTTGGCTGCAATTACGGCCGTGCCCACTGAATGCATGCCAAAACATAAGCCAGTCGAGCTGCAGCGTTTGCCTAGAATTTCAGTCGCGCGTAATAGCGCCTCAGCGCCTTGGCCTAGTCCGCCAAAGTGTTCTGGGACCAATAAGCCTGCCAAACCTGCTTCTTGAATGGCTTGCATGGTTGCTAGTGGCCAGTTGCCTCTGTCAACCCAATCTGCATGTGATGCAGCGGTCTCGTCAGCAATGCTCTGAAACTGGCTACTGATGCTTTTGTGCATCGGCTTAGACATCTCTGCCCCGTGAATATTTTTTGTTATATCTGGGCAGTATAGGGCGGTTGTTAAATTTAGTCTAACGATTGTTTGATTTTGGCTGCTAGCCGGCCCTTATTTCTGACAGCTTGGGCACCAGTACGTCATACGTTGATTTAGCACCTTATTGCTAATCGGCGTCCCGCAGGTGGTGCAGGGTTCTGCTGCTCGTCCGTAGACGTTGAGTTCCTGTTTGAAGTAGCCGGGTTTGCCATCGACTTGGTTAAAGTCTTTTAAAGTAGTGCCGCCTGCGTCAATGGCTTTAGCCAATGTCTGCTTGATTGCTTGCGTTAGTGCTACATAACGCGCTTTAGAGACACGACCGGCCTGAGTGGTTGGACGGATACCGGCAAGGAAGAGGGATTCGCTGGCATAAATATTACCTACGCCTACCACTAGCTTGCTGTCCATGATGAAGGTCTTCACGTTTTGTTTACGGCCGCGGCTTTTTTGCCAAAGGTAATCATCGTGAAAATGCTCACCTAATGGCTCAGGGCCGAGTGAGGCGAGCAGTGGGTGTTGTTCGGGAGTTTCTTCGGTCCATAGCACTGAGCCAAAACGGCGCGGATCATTCAGCCGCAGCAGTTGCCCGCTCTCCAATTGCCAATCAATATGGTCGTGTTTACCTGCCGCCGTATCTGCGGGCAAAACCCGTAAGCTACCGCTCATGCCCAGATGAAGTAGCTGGTGTCCATGCTGGGTTTTGAATAGCAGGTATTTTCCGCGTCGCTCAATGCTTTGAATTCTTTGCTGCGTTAATCGCTCGGCGAGATTCTCAGGCACGGGCCAGCGTAACTTTGGGTTACGCACAATAACCTTGCTGACGGTTTGGCCGGCTACATGTGGGCGAATACCACGTGCAGTTGTCTCTACTTCTGGAAGTTCTGGCAACGTACAATTCTCTTCAAACGGAATATTTGGAATTGTAAGTGACAAAGCTTCGCTTAGGTGTCGACACGGGCGGTACCTTCACTGATTTTGTGTTGGTAGACGGTGACCAACTGTGCATTCATAAACAGCTATCAACACCGGCTGCACCAGAGCAAGCCATTCTTGAGGGCGTAAAGGCGTTAGGCCTGAAAGCGGGTGAGTTTGATTTAGTGCATGGCTCTACCGTAGCGACCAATGCCGCCTTAGAAGGTAAAGGCGTAAAAACGGCCTACGTTACTAACACCGGTTTTAAAGACGTATTGACCTTAGGGCGCCAAGCTCGGCGTGAGCTATATAACCTACAGTTAGCGCCTGAAACGCCACCGGTGCCAGAGGCGCTGTGTTTTGAAGTGAATTGCCGCTTGTCTGCTAGTGGCGCCGAAATAAATGCGCTTACACAAGCCGATTGCGATGCTTTAATTGCTGAACTTCAAGCGCAACAGCCGCAAGCGGTGGCGATTAATCTGTTGTTCTCATTTTTAGATAACAAACACGAGCTGCAGTTGGCTGCGACGATTCGGGAAGCCATACCGGACGTGTTTGTGTGTTGCTCGTCACAAATTTTGCCGGAATATCGTGAGTATGAACGTGGCATGGCAACCTGGCTAAACGCTTGGCTAGGCCCGTTGGTCGATGGATATATTCGGCGCTTGCAACAAGGTGTGGCGCCATCGCCAGTTGCCGTGATGCAAAGCACGGGTGGAACCTTGGCAGCCAATAAAGCGAGTAAGCGGGCGGTGAACTTGCTGCTTTCTGGTCCCGCGGGTGGCTTAATGGCGGCTAAAACCGTAGCGGAGGTTTGCGGTGAAAAGCGCGTATTAACGTTTGATATGGGGGGCACGTCTACTGACGTGGCGTTAGTGAGTGGTAATCCTAGCCTCACAACCGAAAGTAGCATTGGGCATTTTCCGGTCGCTGTGCCCACTGTTGATATGCACACCATTGGTGCCGGTGGTGGTTCCTTGGCTTGGATTGATGACGGTGGGCTTTTACAAGTTGGCCCACAGTCTGCTGGGGCGAGCCCTGGCCCGGCATGTTATGGCAAGGGTGGCCAGCAGCCCACTGTGACCGATGCCAATTTGGTCTTAGGCCGTTTGCGCGCTAGTGCATTTTTAGGCGGTGGTATGGCATTAGATGTCAGCGCCGCGAGAGCTGCGGTAGCAAGGGTGGCCGAACCCTTGGGGTTGAGCGTAGAAGAAGCTGCGCTCGGTATTGTGCAAATCGCAAATGAGCATATGGCGCAGGCTTTGCGGGTGATTTCCGTTCAACAAGGCGAAGACCCAAGGCAGGATGCACTGATGGCGTTTGGTGGTGCAGCCGGCTTGCATATGTGTGCACTGGCCGATGCCTTAGAAATGCCACGTGCTATTGCGCCGATATTTGGTGGCGTGCTGTCAGCTTTGGGTATGTTGGTTGCGCCTAAAAGCCGCGAAGTGTCGCGAAGCGTACGTAAACCTCTACGTGATGCCAGCAGCTGCGAAATAGAAGAGCTGATTGATCAGCTTTCATTTGCACCAGCTGATGAGTTGCGTGCTGAAGGCGTATCAATGAGTGAGCTACAACGCTTGATTAGTTTGGATCTGCGTTATGTCGGTCAGAGTCATTGTTTAAATATCCCCTTGAATGGCACGGCTAACATTGAGGCGCTAGAGGCTGCATTTCATGCAGCGCATGAGCAACGTTATGGCCATGCCCTTGAGATGCCGGTCGAATGGGTTAACTTGAGAGTGTCTTGCCGCGCTGACAATGCAGGTGATGCGAACGTGCTGCCGACTTGGTCGGTGACATCAGAAGCCATGCCTTTTGCGCATGAGCCTTTGGTGGGTTACGAGCGGCCGGTACCTATTTATAAGCGTGATGAACTGGCTGTAAATCAAACCATTCAGGGGCCTGCGCTTATAGTTGAGCAAGTATCGACACTACTTGTTGAGCAAGGTTGGGCGGCAACGGTGGATACAGTCGGGAATATGTTGCTAAAGAGGGTCTAGCAGTGAAAACATTGACGTTAATGCGGCATGCAAAGTCGGATTGGAATCATCCAGGCTTGGCTGATCATGAGCGGCCTTTGAACAAGCGGGGCCAAGCCGCCGCTCCTGAGATGGCGAAACGCTTAGCTGCGCGCGGGGATGCAGCAGAAATGCCGGATG
>JAPPPA010000205.1 GCA_028817755.1 Gammaproteobacteria bacterium
CGATACGCCAACGCTTTCATCCATGAGCCTAGATGAAAAAGAAGCGGCTTGGCAGCAAGCCAAACGCAAACTAAAAGAAACGCCTTAATCCTTTGAGCCACGTGACTCTCAAATCGGCTATTGAGCATTGCCGCACGCAAGACGTGCCGCGGCTGCTTGGGCGTTTGCGCAAACAAGAAGCACCAGAAGTCTTGCAAGACGCGGTGCAGACTTCGCTGGCCAAAGTGCAAGCGCGTTTAGATGCTTGCCCGAAACTGGAATACCCAGCTGATTTGCCCGTGGTGCAGCGCCGCGAGGAAATTGTAGAAGCCATTCGCAATCATCAGGTTGTCGTACTCTGCGGTGAAACCGGCTCCGGTAAAACCACGCAGCTGCCCAAGCTTTGCTTAGAAGCTGGGCAGGGTATGCGTGGCCTAATTGGTCATACGCAACCGAGACGACTGGCTGCACGAAATGTGGCCCAGCGTATTGCTGAGGAGTTGCACAGCGAGTTAGGCGCGGCCGTGGGATATCAAGTTCGTTTTAACGAGCAGGTATCCGATAGCAGTTATATCAAGCTCATGACTGACGGCATCTTGCTGGCGGAAACGCGGGATGATCGTTGGCTGAACAAATACGACACCATCATTATTGATGAAGCGCATGAGCGCAGTCTCAATATCGATTTCCTTTTGGGTTATTTGGCGCAACTGTTGCCGAAGCGTAAAGACCTAAAAGTCATCATTACTTCGGCCACGATTGACCCACAGCGCTTTGCCGAGTTTTTTGAAAAGTCGCTGCAAACCAAAGTGCCGATGATTTTGGCAGAAGGCCGCAGCTATCCAGTTGAAACCCGTTACCGTTTTGATGAAGACGCGACCCAGCCGCAGGCCATTGAAACAGCTATCCGCGAGCTATGGGAAACGCAAAACGGCGGTGGCGATGTGCTGGTGTTTTTGCCGGGCGAGCGTGATATTCGCGAAACCGCCAAACATCTAGAACGTGCCAGCCTAAAGCAGGCTGAAATCTTACCCCTGTATGCGCGTTTATCCAGCGCGCAACAGCAGCGTATTTTCAGCACCGGTGGCCGTCGCCGTGTGGTCTTGGCGACTAACGTGGCTGAAACTTCCATCACCGTGCCCGGCATTAAGCATGTGGTGGATACTGGCGTTGCGCGTATTAGTCGTTACTCGCACCGCAGCAAAGTGCAGCGCTTGCCGATTGAGCCGGTGTCTCAAGCCAGCGCCAATCAGCGCCAAGGCCGTTGCGGGCGTACCTCGCCCGGCATCTGTATTCGGCTATATGAAGAAGCCGACTTTATTGCGCGCCCAGAGTTTACCGAGCCAGAAATTCGTCGCACCAACCTCGCCAACGTTTTGCTGCAAATGCATGATTTACGTTTGGGCGACATTGAAGCCTTTCCGTTTTTAGATGCGCCGGACTCGCGTTTTGTGCGTGACGGCTTAAAGCTGCTAGAACAGCTTGGTGCGATTAGCGCTAAAGGCTTAACCCGCGTTGGCCGGCAAATGGCGCAGCTGCCGCTAGACCCACGTTTGGGTCGTGTGCTGGTGGCCGCAGAACGTAGCCAATGTTTGCATGATGCGTTGATTGTGGTGGCAGGATTAAGCATTCAAGACCCACGCGAACGCCCACAAGAAAAACAACAAGCCTCAGATGAAGCGCACTCGGCTTATAACGACGAACGCTCTGACTTCATCGCCTGGATTAAGCTTTGGCAGGCTACGCGTGAGCAACGCAAAGCGCTCTCGAGTAACCAGTATCAGAAATGGTGTAAACAAAACTTCTTAAGCCCATTGCGCTTGCATGAATGGCAAGACGTTCACTCGCAGTTACTGCAGCAGTGCCGCGCGTTGCGCTGGCAAGTAGAGCCGCGCACGAGTATCGAGATCCCTTATGAGCGCTTACATAAAGCGCTATTGCATGGCTTGTTGGACCGCATTGGCCTAAAAGAAGAAGCCGAGCCAGTTAAAAAACTACCGGCGCAAAAAGGTGGCCGCGGCCCGCGCCGTAAACCACCGGTTACCTATCAAGGCGCGCGTAACACGCGTTTTTCTATTTTCCCGGCCTCAGCTTTGCAGAAGAAAAAACCACAATGGTTAATGGCTTGGGAGATCGTAGAAACCGGTCGTGTTTACGCCCGCAGCGTGGCGACGATTGAGCCGGAATGGTTAGAGCAGGTGGGTAAGCATCAGCTCAAATACAGTTATTCCGACCCGCATTGGTCGCAGCGCCAAGGCGAGGTGATGGCGCATGAGCAAGTGAGCTTGTTCGGCATTATTTTGGCCGCCAATCGCCGCGCGCGTTATAGCTTGGTAGACCCGAAAGAAGCGCGACAGATTTTCATTCGCCAAGCCTTAGTGGAAGGTGTTTATCGAGAGCACGTAGGGCGCGGGCAATGGAAGCAGCCGGGTTTTCTGCGCCATAACGAAGCCTTGCGGGATGAAGTTGAACAAATCGAAGCTAAGGCACGCCGCCGTGACGTAATGATTGACGAAGCGGCCTTGGAAGACTTCTATGAGCAACGCATTCCGGAAGCGGTGGTAGACGCACAAAGCTTTCGCGAATGGTATGCCAAGGTAGAAAAGGGCAATCCGAAACTGTTGATGTT
>JAPPPA010000064.1 GCA_028817755.1 Gammaproteobacteria bacterium
CCTACCTAGAGCGCTGGGCTCGCGAACGCTTCAGCCCACAGGCCGTATGGGAGCAATGGCAAACCAAACTGCCCGAGCTACCGGAAAAGCTGTGGAAGCTGGCACAGAACTTAGAGCAATACGACCCACAAGCAGCCCAAGCTGAACAAAAAGCGGCCTTGGAAGCGCTGCTGAAACAGCAGCAAAAAACGGCCAACCAACAAAAATGGATGCTGGCCGGTTCCACCGCACTTATCGTCGGCGCACTACTTCAATTTGCCTTCGGCGTCAGTCATCATAGTTATGAAATTGGCATCGGCCTAGGCGCCTTTGCTGCCCTTTGCTGGTACCGAGGCTTTAAATGACCCGTATGCAAACCCTAACCGCCGCTCTTGTTACTGCAACCGCGCTATTACTTGGCGGTTGCGCGCAAACCACACAAGCCCAAGCCATTAACCTGTACCAACCAGAGTGGGGCTTAGACAGCTACGAGCAGGGCATGCGCGCTTACGAGCACGGCGACGTTGAAGCTGCCGCTCGTTACTTTAAAGACGCTTACACCTTTAGCGATGCCAAAGCAGAGGCCATGCTCGGCATTTTGTATTTGAAGGGTGAGGGCGTTTTCCAAAATGCCGAGGTGGCGCGAGCCTATGCGATCGCTGCTGATCAACGTAGCGACTTTGATGCCTTCGATTATTACCAGCAACGCTGGAATGCCAGCAACGAAAGTGACAGCGCATATCTGATTGCTTGGGTACTGGCGAATCGCTTCAGCGGCCAAGCTCGCACAGACTACGAAAAATGGATTCGTCTAGCCGCAGAAGCCGGCCATAGCGAAGCCCAAAAAGACGTCGTTAAATACCTTAACTAACGCAACTAGCGAAAAAACGAATTCTAGCCAAAGCGCCTACTGCCCTAGTAGAAACAACCGCTTATGCAGAACAACTGACCGTTCGGACAGAAACCGTAGAGAAAAGCTTTTCAAGCCTCTAAACGGCTGTTAGTTTGAAGGCTGTAAAGTACTACAAACTAAAAAAGATAATCTCACGGTGAGCTGAAATGGCTAGAAAACCTGCCAAGGAACAAGGCGACACGCTTCGAATCATTATCGATTCCGCTTTTGCGTTATTCGGTAAATTTGGTTACGACGGCGTCTCTGTCGACCAAATTGCCAAGAAGAGCGACCTTTCTAAAGGCGCCATGTACTGGCACTTCAAAAATAAAGACGATCTGTATGTTGCATGCTTGAAAGAAGTACACGACATCTTTAATCGTTATGTTTTTTCTGCAATCGCTGGCGAGGCAAATGTGTCTGAAGCACTGGCTTCGCTTACCGATGGCGTAGACACCATGCTGCACGACCGCCTTGTAATGCGCGGTATTGCAGGCTACTGGCTAGAGCCATCAGGCCGCGCTGATAAGCGCCGTATTGACGCTACTAACAAAGCCTTCCAAGACAACGCCATGACCGTATTGGGCAGCATGTTTGAACGCGGCCGCTCTACTGGCCAACTAGCGTTTGACGAGAATCCAGAAGACATCGCACGTGCGCTGATGGCATTGATTGAAAATTCAGTGTTAACACTTCGCCGTGGTGGTGCTGAAGAAAGTCGTCACACTAGCCAGATCCTGATGAAGGCATTCTTCCGTGCTTATGGCAAAGGCTTAGCGCCAGCCAACACTGAAGAGTTTGGCAGCCAACAAGATAGCGGTCGTATCGCCGTTTAAGTGCTCGGCTGTAATACCGCATAAAAACCCGGCTTTAACGCCGGGTTTTTTGTGCCCGCGCCAAACGTAAGGCGGCGCCGGAGCGCAATGCAAACCCACAATTGTCTCTACAATGCGGCAGCATGGCTAAGCAAGTAAATCACCAGCAACATTACAACCCGGCGTACCAGCCCCAATTTACCGCCGCCCCAGCCGGGGTCATGTGGGAACACACGCTAAAGAACGGTTTAACGCTACGCGGCGAATTTATAGAAAGCGCGGCTGGCAAAGAAGCGCCGGTGCTGCATTTTGTGCACGGCAACGGCATGGCTTGCCGCTTATACGAAGCATTTTTAGGCACGCTGCATCAACACTTTGCTTTGTTCTTACACGACAGCCAAGGCCACGGCCTAAGCGATAACGGCAACCCGAAAGACCACCCATTTGCAGGCTGGAACGGCAGCGCCAAACGTGTTGTCGAGGTGATTACAGCCCAACAAGAAAACGGCTTTTTGAAAGGGCGACGCTTAATCGGCCTCGGCCACAGTTTCGGCGGCGCACTAACGCTACTCACTGCCGCCAAGCACCCTGACATATTCGAGTCACTGGTGCTGTTAGACGCCATGATGTTCCCGCCAACAATGGCCAAAGCCATGAGCCTGCTAAGTGCTTCTGGCCTTGGCAAGCACAGCACCTTGGCCAAACAAGCCCGTGCACGTGGTGCCGAGTGGGAGAGCATCGAAGACGCGTTCCAATACTTTTATAAACGCGGCATGCTCAAAACCTGGCATGACGATGCCGTTTACAGCTATTTGCATCGCTGCCTAGAAGAAACAAAAGACGGCGGCCGCGCATTGCTATGTCCGCCATGGATTGAGGCCAGCGTGTTTGCC
>JAPPPA010000112.1 GCA_028817755.1 Gammaproteobacteria bacterium
GCCTTAATTGTTGAAATAGATCGCCAGCTAGGCACGCAATTCGCGCGCTACGAAACGGATGCAACGGGCTAATGAATAGTATTTCTGCAGAAGACGATTTACAGCTAATTTACGCCATGCAACTGCGTTGTGGTGACCGCAAGCTGGTGCTGCCTCGTAACGTCATTATGGAATTGAAGCCTTTTGCCGAGCCAGAACCGCTACAGCACCCACAAAGTCGGAAGCTCATCAAATCCGAACCTTGGGTGTTGGGCTCTGTGATCTATCGCAACTTGCCAGTGCCGGTAATTAGCTTAGAAATGCTGATTGATGGTGCCAGCGACTATGAGCGCCGCCGAGCGCGGGTTTGCATCATGCACGCCGTAAGCGATGCGCTATCACCACCTAGTTTTGCCCTCGTCTGCCAAGGCTTTCCTAGCCTGCTAGAGGTGCCCGCTACGCTGGCAGAAAGCTTAGCTGAACAAAAAGCACCTGCGGATCCAGACAAAGAAAACCCATATATTGCCGCGCAAATCCATTTGGGCGGTTATCTGTCAGCGGTGCCAGATTTGCCGGCGATTGAAAGCGCACTAGGCGTTGCGCTTACCGAAGCCAAACAAGACTAAGAAAAATCGCCCCACTTGGCCTGCAGCACAGCTAATGCGGCCGAGCCAGCGGTCTCTGTACGTAACACGCGAGGGCCAAGCTGCCATGGCTGCCAACCCTGCGATTCAGCTTGGGTAATTTCATCGTCTGACAAACCGCCCTCTGGGCCAATTAACAAGCCCACTGTGGCAGGCTGACTAACCGACGCCAGCGCCTGCTCAGCACTCGGCGCAAGCACCCACTTTTGCTCAGCTTCAAACGCTAAGGCCTCAGGCAGGTGCACTGCGGGTAATAGCGCTGGCAGTTTATTACGGCCACTCTGCTCGCACGCAGCAATCATAATGGCTTGCCAATGTTGCTGGCGTTTTTCTAAACGTGGCCCACTCAACTTCACCACGGTGCGTTCTGTAAACACAGGTTGAATCGCCGCCACGCCTAACTCAACCGCTTTTTGGATGGCGTAATCCATACGCTCGCCGCGTCCAATACCTTGCAACAAGGTCACGGCTAGCGGCGACTCATTATCTTCTGCATTAAACGCTAACGGCGTTGCAAAGGCTGCACCATCAGCAAAACTCAATTCAGATTGCCACTCACCACCTTTGCCATTAAACAACAGCAAGCTCGCCCCAGCCGGCAAACGCAATACTTTGCCTACATGTTTAGCGGCATCAGCCGGCAGCGCAACGCTGGCATTTTTCGCTAAATCTGCGTCTATAAAAATTCGGGGGATACGCAACGCCGTTTCCTAGAGTCGCGATTAGTGAGATAGCGTTTTTAACAACACCTGCGAATTGCGCTGGTTGTTATACAGCTGCTGCCGCTCAACAGGCAGCGCATCCACTACGGCGGTAGCAAAACCTTGCTCTTTAAACCAATGCGCAGTGTGCGTTGTTAGTACAAACAATTGTGACAAGCCTTGCTGGCGTGCCGCCTCTTCAATGCGACGTAACAGTACTTTTGCCAACTGCTTTTGACGATAGTCAGGATGCACAGCCAAACAAGCCAACTCACCTGCATCACTATCGGCCAGCGGGAATAAAGCAGCACAAGCAACCACCAAGCCATCACGCTCTAACAATTGGAACTGCTCAATTTCCAATTCCAATTGCTCACGCGAACGCGGCACCAACACGCCCTGCTGCTCGAGCGGTTCAATCAAGCCGAGAATGCCGCCGATATCGTCAACGGTGGCGGGCCGCTCGTTGTCATAGCCGCCATCAGTAATAAGCACGCCCACACCATCGCGAGTGTAGAACTCTTTTAAAAGCGCACCATCAACATTGCTATCCAGACAATGCACACGCGACACCACCGAAGCAGCATCCGCCAAACGTTCTAATAACTGATTGTCTGTTTGTGAGGCCGAAGAAGGCGTTAGAGCTTTGGGGCCCGCGGCCTCATCACTTGGCGCCAACCACGCTAACTTATCGGCATTCAACGCTTTTGCCGCAGCCACGGCCAAATCTTCGGCCGCTAAATTAAATACTTCACCGCTGGGCGAATAGCCCAAGCTTGGTAACAGCACGATGGCGCCCATGGCTAGTTGCTGTTTGAGTGGTTCAACTTCTAAACGACGCAGCTCACCACTGTGCTGATAGTCGACGCCGTCACGCACACCAATGGGTTGCGCAATAACGTAATTACCAGAAACCACCGCTACCTGCTGATGCTGATAAGGGCTCTCCGGCAAACCGCGGGACAACGCCGCTTCAAGTTCAATACGCACTTGGCCAACGGCTTGATTAACAAGCTGCTGAGCCTCTGCGGTTGTGACTCGTACGCCCCGGTGCAATTCGCTCACAATGCCAGCACCTTCAAGCGCCGCATCAATTTGTGGCCGCGCGCCGGGAACTACGACGAGTCGTAACCCCAGTGCCTGCAACAACAGCAAGTCATGCGCAATGCTCGCTAAACCCGAAGTCCGCGCGGCCCCATCCATCCCCCCACCCACCGTCGCCCCCCGGTGCGCCTACACATAGG
>JAPPPA010000036.1 GCA_028817755.1 Gammaproteobacteria bacterium
ACGGTGGCCATCGATTTACTATCAGCAAGTTCGCAAACACTCCGAATAATGGATTGATGCGAAGGGTTCTTGGCGAGCTCGGTAACGAATTGGCCGTCAATTTTTACGATGTCGAACGGCAAGGAAAGTAGGTGTTCAAAACTACTGTGGCCGCTGCCAAAGTCGTCTAATGCGAGCGAGCAGCCGAGTGTCTTGAGTTCTTGTAAATACTCCGCGGCGACAACAACGGAGTCGAGCTGAGCTGTTTCGGTAATTTCAAAACAAATGCAGCTGGGTGAAACTTGGCTTTGCTCAATTAGCGACTTAATACGTTCGAGCGAAGGCTGGTTGCAGATCGTTTGTGCTGACAAGTTGATAGAAATTTTTGCCCAATCGTTTTGGGTAGCCCGTTGCGCTGCAAAGATAGTCAGTGAGTGGTTGATGATATACAGGTCGTAAGCTGTCGTTTGTCCAAAATGTTCTAATGCGGGGAGGTAGCTAGTAGGTGGGATGACATCTCCCGTTTCGGTTTCTATCGCGCTTAAGACTTCAACATGTTGGGTAGATGAATCGTTGGTTTGTAAGTTGGTAATCGGTTGCCCGAGTATGTGTATGCGTTCGTTTTCTAAGGCTTGCTGTACTTGGTTAGAGAGTTGGATGTAATCGCTGTGTCGGGTGACCATTTGGTCACCAGCAATCCATAAGTGATAGCAGTTACGGCCGGCGCTTTTGGCGACGTAACAGGCAATGTCTGCACGACTTAGAACCTCTTCTGCCGTATTGGCACCTGCATCTACCATGGCAACGCCAATGCTTAACGCGCAAGAAAACTTTTGCTGGCTATATTCAAAGCTACTGGCGCCCATGCGGTTACACAGGGATTCGGCGAATTCTGCGGCTGCTTCTGCAGAGACATGATTAAGTAGGATGGCAAATTCATCGCCTCCAAGTCGAGCCACGATGCCGCGGTCGGCAGTGTGTTCGTGCAGTTCAGTAGCCACATGGCAGAGCAGTTTGTCGCCAGCTTGGTGGCCGCAAGAATCGTTAATGATCTTGAACTGATCCATATCCAGATACAGCAAGGCGTGCTGAACTTTTTCGTTCTGGCTATCGGCAACGGCCTCTTTTAGAAATAGCTCAAATTGGCTGCGATTCATGCAGCCAGTAAGCGAATCTACAGACGCCTGTTTTCGTAGCTCAGACTCCATCTGCATTTGTTCAGTGACGTCGCGAGAGGTGACGGCAAATAGCGCGCCGGTATCGTGAGGGTCATCAATAGGACGGATAATGCTTTCAAGCCAAACTAGACGGCCTTCTGGTGTGTAGAAGCGGTTTCGCATGGGTTTGTAGAATGCTTGTGAGCGATTCTCAAAGAATGCTTTACCCATGCGTTTGGCATCTTCTGGGTGTACGAACTCACCTGGGCGGCGCCCAATGAGCGATTCAGCGCTTACACCAAATACCTGTTCGGTTGAGTCGCTAACAAAGAGGTGGCGGCCTCGGTTGTCCAGTAGGGAAATGATGTCATGAGAGTTTTCGGCAAGTACCTTTAAGCGTTGAGCTGCAATCTTTAACGACTCTTGTGCTTCTGTTGCTTGATTCTGAGTGTCGCGGAAGTCGACCACCACACGCTGTACAACATAGGCTGCTGGCGTAAGCAAAACCCCAATGGTAATGGCCAGTAGCGTATAGATTTGGTACTCGCTGGGTAATTGAGTCGTTACGTAAATAAGGCTAATGGCTTGCGGGATAAAGGCGGCGATATACCGCGCTACTGACATATTGCTGTAAGCCACGTTTATGCAAACAAGTTCGCAGATAACGGCCGGCATGATGTATTGGATGGGGTCGCCGGAGTAGAGAGCGAAGTAGTGTGTGGGTACCCAAATAAGCGACAGCGTAAAGCGATAAATTAGCATCAAACGCTGGTTTTCAAGGTAGCGATGCAGGCCGCCCAGGAAGATATGTCGGTAGATATAGATGCCGTAAACGGCTGGGGCAGCAACCGCAATGGTTACCCAAGGCAATAAGAGCTGTAGTGAGGTTGTGGAGCAAAACAAAAAGGCTAGGGCAATCGCAGCGCCTATAGATACGACGGCGTCGGCCACCTGCAAAAGCGTTGGTGCACGGTAAGCTACACCCGGATTAGGGTGTGCTGGGTTTATTTTTTGCTCCCCCACACTGAGTGCCTCCATAGTGTCGTTAGGCGTTGTTTATGTGACCGTTTTATTGATGGCGTGTTGCATCGCCAATAAAGCCTAACTGAACAATAGGCTAATTCTATTCGCAAGAGTAGGGCGTGTCACTTTGTTATAAGTGGCAGCGAGGTAGTGCCTGCTTAATTAGCGGCAGGGTGATGTAAGGAAACCACGTTCTTGTCTTCGTTCGCTTTCTCGGCGGGTTTGGCAATCAGCGTTTCTAGCGCTTCACGTTCAGCTAGGAAGAAGCCTTGGCCATAGTGAACGCCCAATGTTTGTAACTTGTGTACGGTTGCGGCGTCTTGAACATATTCAGCTAGCGTGGTGATCCCTAACTCGGAGGCAACTTCGCACATGCTTTTCACTAGGGCTTCATGAGCAGGG